>JANNWD010000483.1:0-10333 GCA_031408315.1 Bacteroidota bacterium | reverse complement strand
CATTTTTTCCGAAGTGGTATCTTTATCTAAACAAAAATATCCTTTGCGTATAAATTGATAACGCATAGTTGACGTTGCATTATTTATGGAAGGTTCTATAAATGCATTATTAATTATTTGTAAAGAATTTTGGTTAATATAGTCTTTAAAATCGCCTTCTTCACTACTAGGGTTTTCTACTTTAAATAATCTATCGTACAATCTTACCTCGGCACTTTTAGCATGAGCAACGCTTACCCAATGTATAACACCTTTTGTTACCAAGCCGCTATTATCGCTACCACTTTTACTTTCGGGAAAATAGGTACAGTAAATTTCAGTTACATTTCCATCAGTATCTTTTACAAAACTATCACACTTTACAATGTAAGCACTTTTTAAACGTACCATTGCACCAGGGGCAAGCCTAAACCATTTTTTAGCTGGCTCCTCCATAAAATCTTCTCGTTCTATCCACAACTCTTTACTAAAAGGAATTAATCTTGTACCCAAATTTTCATCTGGTCCATTTTCACTTTTTAATTCTTCAGTTTTACCATCTTCATAATTGGTAATCACTAATTTTATAGGATCTATAACAGCCATTACTCGGTGTGCTGTATTATTTAAATCTTCTCTTAAACAAAATTCAAGCAAACTAAAATCAACGATATTTTCTCTTTTGGCAATACCTACTTTATCGCAAAATGTACGAATACTTTGCGGTGTAAAACCTCTACGCCTCATACCGCTAATCGTTGGCATACGAGGATCGTCCCAGCCATTAACATATTTATCGTTTACTAGTTGCAATAATTTGCGTTTACTCATTACTGTGTAACTCAAATTACGCCTTGCAAATTCATATTGGTGAGATGGATAAATCTCTAATTTTTCAATCATCCAATCGTATAACTCTCTGTGTGGTATAAATTCTAACGTACAAATAGAGTGAGTAATATTTTCAATACTATCGCTTTGCCCATGTGCAAAATCGTACATGGGGTAAATGCACCAAGCATTTCCTGTACGATGATGATAAGCATGTTTAATGCGATAGAGTAGTGGATCTCTCATCAACATATTGGTATGTGCCATATCAATTTTGGCCCTTAATGTTCTTGCTCCATCTGCAAACTCACCATTTTTCATTTTTGTGAATAGGTCCAAATTTTCATCTATAGTTCTATTTCTGTAAGGGCTATCTTTTCCAATTTCTGTTGGTGTGCCTTTTAATTTTGCAATTTCATCTGCAGGTAAATCATCTACATAAGCCAATCCTTTTTTTATTAAAACAATGGCGTATTGATATAATTGTTCAAAATAATCGGAGGCATATAATTCATTCTTCCACTCAAAGCCAAGCCATTTAATATCAGCTTTAATACTTTCTACATATTCGGTATCCTCAGTAACTGGGTTGGTATCATCAAAACGAAGATTGGTGTAGCCTGGGTATTTTTTTGTAAGACCAAAATTTAAACAAATGCTGGTAGCATGGCCCATGTGCAAATAGCCATTTGGCTCTGGAGGAAAACGAGTAACAATAGATTGGTATTTGCCAGCTTTTAAATCCTGTTCAATAATACCTTCTAAAAAATTTAAATTTTTTTCTTCACTCATTATTTGTAATTGAAGGGCAAATTTACGAAAAGAAGCGGTGGATTATTTCTTTAATTCTGTAAGCAGTGCAATTATTTTATCCAGTTTCTCTACTTCAAGTTTATTCAGATGAACTTGTAATGCTTCTATTTCTTTTTTTGCTTCTTGATTAATAGTGTAATCTTCCTCTGCCTTAATTCTATCTCTTGCACTTTGCCTATTTTGGCTCATCATAATTATTGGTGCAGCATAAGCTGCTTGTGTAGAAAATATAAGATTTAGTAAGATGAATGGATAAGCATCCCAATGGCGTATAAAGCCTATAATGTTGGCTATCATCCATACTACTACAAAAATACTTTGCCAAATAATAAATTTCCAACTACCCATGCCAGCAGCCACTTTATCGGCAATTTTATCGCCAGTTGTATAACTTTCTATGTGTTTTTGATGCCAATTTGCTAATTTCATTTTTGTTGATTTAGTTAAATAAAATAAAAATGCCTTTACATCATCGGCTTAATTAAGATGATAATGTAAAGGCAATAAGCAAAACTATTTAATTAAGCTCTTCCCATATTTCTAAGATGAATAGTATGCGATACTAATGCATGACGCATTTTTCTATACTCAATATACTTTACACCAAACTCTGCACAAGTTTGTTTAATAATTTTACTTATTTCTGGATAATGTATGTGTGAAATTTTTGGAAATAAATGATGCTCAATTTGAAAATTTAATCCACCAACTAACCAGCTAATTAATTTATTTTTTGTTGCAAAATTTGCTGTAGTTTGTATTTGATGAATAGCCCATTCGTTTTCAATTTTATTGGCATCACCATCTGGCACAGGAAAAGCCGTTTCTTCAACCGTATGTGCCAATTGAAATACAACACTTAAAATTAAACCTGCAAACATAGCTATGGTTAAAAAGCCTACTAACCAAGGTAAAAAACCAACCATATAAATTGGCAATACAATCATACCTGCGTAGTAGCCAACTTTAGCTGCCCAAAAAGCAAAATGATCAAATGCACTCATTTTTTTTATAGGAACACTGCCGACTTTTTTTCTAAAATATTTTGTATAATCTGTGGCAAAAACCCAAATAACTAAAAGCAATGTATACAAAAACCAAACGTAAATATGCTGGTATTTGTGTATCCAATATTTTTTTTGTGTGCTACACATACGTAACATTGGTTTAATTTCAATATCATCATCTACACCATCAATATTAGTATAAGTATGATGGATAATGTTGTGTTTGTTATTCCACATTATGGCACTTGCACCTAATCCATTTACCGAAAAGGCGGCTACTTTATTCCAAAATTTACTTTTGCTAAAACTACCATGTCCGCCATCATGCATTACGTTAAAGCCAATGGCAGCGGTTAATCCACCCATTAATAAACACTCTAGTAGTGCCCACCAAGTTGGAGGTGTAAAAAATAGTACATGCACATATAAAGCTATGTAAACACTCCAAAAAAGAACAGCTTTAAAGTATAATCCAAAGTTGCCGGTAGGCAATTTTTTAGCATCAATAAAGTATTGATTTACTCTTTTCTTTAGCTCTTGATGAAATGTAGAACCAGCGATGTTTGCAAATTTTGGAGTTGCCATTGATATTGTTTTACGTATTTTCTTTTATTAAAGCATCAAAATTTTTGAGGCCAATTGTTTTTTCACTTATAAAGCCCTCTGCATATTTAACACCTATCATTTTACCGAACCATTTATGCCTATAAATTACACTATCTAAGAAATCGGGTGTACTTATATAGGTTTGCGGTCCATCTTCGTTTGGGGTATAAAATTGTGTTGTGTATGCCTTAATCGATTCTAACTTTTGCTCAAACACTTGAGTAATATCTATTACAAAATCAGGCATTAATAACCTGTCTTGTATGTAATTTAGAACATATTTTGGTCGCCAAGCCAATTGTTTTTCCCCATTGTGTATTGTTTCTACTTTTTGCAAGCCACTTAAAAAGGCAGCATCTGCCACTAATTTTGCAGACCGTCCATGATCTGGATGTCTATCTGTTGGGGCATTACAAAGTACAATCTCTGGTTTATATTGCCTTAATATAGCAACAATTTTACGCTGATTAAGTTCATTATTTTCAAAAAAGCCATCCGCCATTTTTAAGTTTTCTCTAACATCTACCCCTAAAATTTTGGCTGCGGCAGCAGCTTCAGTGTGTCTTGTTTCTGCGGTTCCCCTTGTGCCTAATTCACCTTGGGTTAGGTCTATTATACCTGTTTTTTTACCATTCTTTTTCTCCATTAACAATACGCCACTACAACTTAATTCCACATCATCTGGGTGTACGCCAATGGCTAAAACATCTAATTTCATTAAATTATAAATTTGTGCAAAAGTAATTCATTATAATAGGGTTGCCAACCTTTTCTGGGGATTTAAATAATCAAAAATGAGGTTAAAGGTTGGCAATCATTTACAGAGTTTACCCATTTGTGTAGCCATACATTCGGCGTACATCCTGTACAATTTTTTCTATTTCAGCATCTTCGCCAGTAGTGGCATCGTAGGGTTGTTTTAAACTGCTATTGAAGAAAAAAGCTACTGTTTGATAAAAACGTGCCATAAAACCACCTTTAAATTCTTTAATTATTTCGTAGCAGTTATTGCCCGTTTCTCTATTTATTAACTTCATTAAAATTTTACCCTGATAGACTGATAAATTAGTAAGAGGAGTGGTAAATTCTTTTTTTAAATCTTTTTCTCTCGATTTTATGTATTCTCTACGTTTTTCTTTTTCTGGTATAGTGGCTAATACCACATTCATTTCGTTCATTAAAGCACCAGCCCGGTAAGCATAAGGGTAGGTTACATATACTGCATTACGCAATCTTGTCCATTTAGCTAAAGCGGCTAATTGTGCAGGAGTAAGTTTACCGTTTACTACAACATTATCAAGTGTTTTTGCCTCTAAGGTATCGCCGTTGTACACTACAGCACCAGTAATTAGTGTATCATTTGTATTGATAGTTTGAGAGAAAGAACTTTTACTTATACAAATGCATATAAGAAAACTAAAAAAGAGTTTATATGAAAAGGCATTTTTCAATTGAGTATAAAAGTACATATTAAATACACCTAACAATCACTTTTAACAGCATTTAACACTAATTAGCCAGCAAAAACATATAAAACATAAACACACTAACTAATAGTAAAGCAATAGCGGCATAAACGGTGGTTAACTTTGCTCTTTTTATAGCACTAATGGTAAACCCAATTGCCATAATAATTAACCCCAACCACACCAAATTTATATAAGGAAAAACGTACGCTTTTAGTGTTACAAAATCGATAGGGTCGGTGCTTTCTTTAATACCAAGTTTTATTTTTTGCTTATCGGCTACACCGGCAAATTTTATAAATAAATTTTGAGCATAAACAGTGTCGTCAATTGGTGTGGCAGCAAGTGCATCCACCTGTATTACGGGTTGTGCTTTGTACCGCATGCTATCCTTACTGTAAATAGTAACATCGGCCATTAAAGCAATTTCGTTTTTTGGAGTGTGGTATTTATCGGTATGTGGGTTTTTAATAACACTATTCAAAATCATGTAGCCGTTGCTGTAAAATGCAGTATCACCCTCTGCCAATTCGGTAATTTTAAATTGTGCAGTATCGTTTTGTTGCCCTTTGTTTAGGGTGTAGGATATGTAGGTAAAAACATCTTTGCTTAAGTATGGTTTAGTATCTGGGTTACTGCTCATGTTATTATCCTTCATTAAATACACATCGGGTATTAAAGTAAACTGCTCAGTAATTTTATTAGTAGCATCTTTTTTTACAAACAACATTTTATAAAAACGCCTATTTTTTTCGTTACCTAAGGAGTCGTTTAAATACGTTACTTCATACTCTCCTAACCTTGCTGGTACTTGGCGTACAAGGGTTAAATTTTCTAAAGGATTATCTTGTTGTTTGGTTAAAGGATCTTTACCCATTGGTAAATTAATACCATTTACTTTACTACTGCTAATTACTTCTTTATTGCTAGAAGATATTAGCATACCTACCAACATTAACGCAAAGCCAATATGTGCTACTGAGCCACCAGCCGACTTTATGTTTCCCTTTAGCCCAATAAAAATATAACTGGCATTGGCTACTACTGAGTAAACACTTGCAAAAGCCGCTATATAAATTGCTGCTAAAAAACCTGCACCTTGCTTATGGTAAGTAAATGGATAAAAAGCAGCTAACAACCCCATAATAATTGCTGCAACCACAGTTGGCAATGCAATTTTTTTTATGGTGTAGGCAGATGGTGTTTGTTTGTATTTAAAGTATTGTGTAATTGCCGTTAAAATACCAATGATTATGGAAACCATTATCAATACTTTATTATAAGAAAATTCTCTATCCTCAGGCTCTGCAATATTGGTGTTAAATATTTTATTATAAACGGGGATAGATGTTTTGGCAATTATAAACATGGCAGCTAAAAAGAAAACCAATGAACCAATAAACATCCAAAATTCTCTACTATCTAATCGTTCTTCTTTATGCTCTTGTGGTATTTTTTTACTATTTAAAAAAAAGTAAATTAGCGGAGTAATTGAAAATATGGAAACAAAAGCCCCAATCATTATATTAGTTGCTGTACCTGGGTCGGTAAAAGAGTGTACCGAAGAGTCGCCTAAAATACCTGTTTTGGTCAAAAATGTAGAATACAAAATAAACGCTAAAGTTAAAAAACAAAATAAGTAGCTAGCTTTTAAGGAATGGCCAGTTGCTTTGTAAATAACCATAGTATGCAACCCTGCAATCAAAATCATCCAAGGCACTAGTGAGGCATTTTCTACAGGATCCCAAGCCCAATAACCGCCAAAAGAAAGGGATTCGTAAGCCCACTTTCCCCCCATCATTATACCAACACCTAAAATACAAGCACTGGTTAAAGCCCAAGGCAGTACAGGTTTTACCCAATCGCCAAAGCGTTTGGTTTGTAAGCCTGCATATGCATATGCAAAGGGTACAATAGTTGTAGCAAAACCTAAAAATAATACTGGTGGATGAATAACCATCCAATAATTACGGAGTAAAACATTTAACCCTACACCATCTTTTATAAAACTTAAATAATTAGGTTGGCTAAAAATGGGGCCACTAATTTCGTTACGAGTAAGGGTAAATAAACTGCTGCCTAATCTAACATCAAAAACATAAATACCTAACATCATAAACAGCATACAAAATTGTGCTAGGCCTATAACCGTCATTACTGGGGCTTCCCATTCTTTAGCCTTAAACATTAGTATTATGCCTAAAATGCAATGCCACAGTGTCCATAATAAAAAACTACCTTCTTGCCCTTCCCAAATACAAGCTAATAAATACTTTGGCTCAAGCTCTTTACTAGCATGCTTGTAAGCATACATATACTCAAAATAATGATTAGCACAAATAGTGTAAATAATGGCAAATACGGCTAGCAATGAAAATAACTGAGTAAGAAAAACAATTCGGCTAAATTTTAACCAACTGTTTTTTTCGATAATGTCTTGTTTTTTTGCTGCAGTAAAATATGCAATAGTAGATAGGATGGAAGCTGCAAATGCAAGCAGTATAAAAAAATGCCCTAATTTTCCAATCCATAAGTGTTCGCCTTCAAATTCCATATTTGTTATTTAGTAGTTTGGTCTAAGGTTTTTTCTAATTGTTCCTTATCGTCTTTGTATTTGCTTGGGCATTTTAGTAAAATATCTTTACATTCAAAATGATCGATTTGCATTTTGCCCTTTAAAACAATTCGTTCACTTTTTTCTAAATCTTGCGGTTTGCTGTTGTGGTAAACAACTTTTGTTTGTCCGCCAAGGCTATCCACAGCATAAAAAGCTACATAGTTGGGGTTGTTTATGGCATCGTATTCTACAGGTTTTGTTTTATCTAATTTGGCTATTAGGTGTACAAATTTACCTTGCTTTTTTTGGGCAGATGAAATAGTATCATAAGTAGAAAAATCGCCTACAGAAAATACGATTAATGCTACTATTGCAACAGCAATACCAACTAGCATTATAATATGGGTTCTTTTCATGGTTTTTAAATATTTGCAAAGGTAGCACAAAACTACTTTTTGGCTTCAATTGTTTATGTTTATTAATTGAGTTGTATTTTACACAAAATTTAAAACAATTGTTTTTAAAAAGATTATATACTGAGTGGCGTTTACTTTTTTGGGCTATTATTTTTTTTATAATTGCTCAATGCTTTTTTACGTATAAAGGCATAAAAAATATCCCCTTCTTTTTGTATTACATGTATGGCCAAGCCCATCCTAAAAAAGATTCTATAAATGTTGTTTTACTTAAAACTAAAAATGGATATTACAATACAAAACAATTAAGTGGCAGAGAGCAAGAGATGTTAGTAAATCCAATTGGCTTATACATAAGTCTTAAAAATACTGGCGATGGAAATAAGATAAATATCAATAATCGTTTTTCATCTACAACCACAAAAAATTATTTATATAAAATGCTATGTAATGATAGTGAGGCTGTGCAACAGTTTCCGCAATGGTGGTTAAGCTATTACAAACAAATAGCAAAGCCAAAAGAAGATAGTGTTACAGTTGTAAAATCAAGTGTTAGCACTACTTATCCATATTTAAAATCAACAAACGATTCTATTATTTTTTCTTTAAAAGTAAATTGAGTTTATCAGCAACCACATATTATCCTAGGGCGTTAATGGCAAGATGTATTTTTACATGGCTACTCCTCATTTTAATATATTTTTTTTTCACTAACAGTTTAGTCCATCAACTTAATCAGCCCGTTTTAAAATATCCTGGAAGCGATAATACATTTTGGTTAGTATATGCAAGTGGCATAGGCTCTTTTTTTATAGAAAATAAATGGGCAGCAATTTTGTTTGATATTGTTTTGTTTACAAGCTGCATTTTAGTCATCATCTTTCCACAAAAAAAAATATTTGCCCTTTTTAGTGTTGTAGGGGTTTGGTTATTATATATTTTTTATTGCAGCACTGCTGGTAAGCATTATGCACAAATTGGTTATTTGCTTACGCCAATTCCGTTTATTGTGGTAAACGAAAAAAAGTTTGATTTGCTTTGGAATTCGGTTAGATATTGGGTTTGTTTTTTATATGTGTTTGCTGGCGTTTCTAAAGTATGGGGAGGAGGCTTTTTATTTGATACTAATATGAGTAATATTATTATGCAAGAACAAGCTGTAGGTTTTGTGTTTTCAACTGCAGGATGGAAATACAATTTATATCATTATGTTATTGAAAATCCATCAATTGCACAATATTTTTACAGGGCTGCTGCAGTTTTTGAGTTTGCTTGTATTATAGGTTTTTTTACAAAAAAATACGATAAGTGGATTTTACTAGCCTTAATAAGTTTTCATTGTGCAAATTTATTTTTGCTAGATATTTCGTTTGTGGAGCAGTCGCTTATCTTTGCACCGTTTTTGCCTTGGAAAAAATGGGCAGTTCACTTTCAACACAATAAAAAAAATGACTGATTTATCTACTTTCGACCCTAACAGTGTTGGAAACCCCAACAACAATATTTTTGGATTACCTTTTGAAGAGGCAGATGCACAATTAATTATTTTACCTATTCCATGGGAAGTTACAGTAAGCTACAATGCTGGTACAGCAAGGGCTCCAGAGCATATATTTACTGCAAGTTTGCAAGTGGATTTATTTGACCCCGATGTGCAAGATGGTTGGAAGAAGGGTTTTTTTATGAAACCAGTGGATAAAAAAATATTGATGAAGAGTGATTATTTACGCAAAGAAGCCGAGCTGTATATAAAATATATTGCAGATGGAGATATAGTTGCCGATAATAAATTTATGTGTAAAACGCTTAAAGAAATTAATGAAGGCAGTAATTTTTTAAATAATTGGGTGTACGAACAAACTACCGAATTATTAAACCAAGGTAAATTAGTGGCATTATTAGGTGGCGACCATAGTACACCACTTGGTTTTTTTAAAGCCATTGCAGATAAACATGGCGATTTTGGTATTTTACAAATAGATGCACATTGCGATTTACGAGTAGCTTACGAAGGGTTTAAATATTCTCATGCCTCGGTAATGTACAATGCTTTGGAAGAAATACCTCAGCTAACAAAGCTAGTACAAGTTGGTATTAGAGATTATTGCGAAGAGGAACACACTTATATATGCAATAGCAATTTTAGAATAATTACCTACTTTGATAAAGACATTAAAGAACGCCAATACGAAGGCCAGCAATGGAAACAAATTGTAGACGAAATAGTTAACCATTTACCCGAAAAAGTATTCATTAGTTTTGATATTGATGGGCTTGATCCAAAGCTTTGCCCACATACAGGTACACCAGTACAAGGTGGGTTTGAAACTGAACAAATTTTTTACTTGTTTAAAAGAGTTTTACAAAGCGGTCGAAAATTAATAGGTTTCGATTTAAACGAAGTAGGCGTAAGCCACGATGAGTGGGACGAAAATGTAGGAGCAAGATGTTTGTTTAAGTTGTGTAATTTGTTAGTGGCAAGTAATTAGTTGAAAATTTAAAATTGATAATTGAAAATGGGTAATACCAATTTACTTATTTTTAGGGCAATAGTATTTAATGAAAGAAAATTACACTTTTATTTTACAAAATAATAAAGCTAGACTGTTAAAACGAGTAACTTGGATTTGGTATTTTATTTTACTCATTATTATTACA
>JANNWD010000482.1:0-13583 GCA_031408315.1 Bacteroidota bacterium | reverse complement strand
ACCAGTAGTTGACTTAACTAAAACATACAACGATGGCGAAGTAGATATTATGCCAAGTTACCCAGGCGGTATGGATGCTTTAAGAAAATTTTTAGAAAGAAACTTAGAAAACCCAAAAGAAATGGAAGAGGATGAGCAAGTAAGTGTAAAAGTAAAATTTGTAGTAGGCTACGATGGTAAACTACAAAGCTTTGTAACAGTACAAGATGGTGGCGATGAATTTAACAGAGAAGTAATGAGAGTACTTAAAAAAATGCCTAATTGGGTTCCGGGTAAGGCAAAAGGTCAAAATGTGTCCGTTTTTTATACCATACCTATAAAATTTATTCAAGCAAATTAATGAGTAACACTTTAAAAGTTTAAAATTAAAATAAAGTAGTCTCCAATTCCCCTCTCTTTCTGAGAGGGGTTAGGGGAGAGGTCAAAAGATAAACAAAAAAGTAGTAATTTGCTTGTTCACAAAAACCTCATCGTACCTAAAACGTTGAGGTTTTTTAAAAAAATAAAAATGGCATTAGAAGAATTTGAAAACGAACAATTATCGGACAGACAAAAAAATCTAGTTCGAATGAAAAGTATAACCAATTATGTAATGGGTATTTTTTTTATTGGGGTAGGTTTTGCTTTTTTATTTCCACCAGCCGCAATATTACCAAAATTAGTAGGGTACGACCCTACTATGATAAAACTTTTTGCTGGCTTATGTTTTATTTATGGTGCTTTTAGATTGTATAGAGGCTATGCAAAAAACTATTTTAAAAATTAATGAATAAAGTTAAATTTTTTTATTGGTTCCTTTTAAGTATTGCTAGTAGTATTTACATTACTTCTTGTACTAATAAAAACGATGCACAAAATGCAACAGACACTCCCACCAGAGGCACTATACATATTACTGTAGATGAAAGTTTTAAACCAGTTATTGAGCAACAAATAAATGTGTACGAATCATCTTTCCCAGGTACAAAAATTATTGCTACCTACAAAAGCGAAGCTGATTGTTTTAGAGATTTGTATTCCGATTCATCTACAAGAATGATAATTGTTACCAGAGGTTTATCAAGGAAAGAAGCAAAATTTTTTCAGGATACTATTGCCTATTCTCCCCCAAGTGATCCTATTGCTTGGGATGCAATTACCATAGTTGTAAATAAAAATAATACCGACACTTTATTTACTTTACAAAAATTACAATATCTCTTAACAGGCAAAGGCAGCAAAAATCAATCTGTAATTTTCGACGGCTTAAATGCCACAAGCACTGTTCGTTTCATAACCGATAGTATTTTAAAAGGGGAATCTTTTGACACCACCATAGTAAAAGCAACAAAAAACAGCAAAGAAGTGTTAAATTATGTTGCCGAAAATGTAAATGCTATTGGCTTAGTTGGAATAAGCTGGATTGGCAATCCTGAGGAAAAAGAACAGGTGGAAATGTTAAAGAAAGTAAAAATTGCATACGTACAATGTAATGTTTGCGATAGTACACCTTATGTAAAACCTACACAAGCAAGCATCTTAACTAAAAGATATCCTTTGGTACGTGGTTTGTATTACATCCTAAAAGAAAATTATAGTGGTTTGGGAAGTGGGTTTGCACAATTTTTAAAATACGAAAGAGGGCAATTGGTTTTTAGAAGAGCATATTTAGGGCCTAGGATGGATTTTGAAATAAGAAATGTTCGTATAAAAGAAAAACTTTAATTTTTAAAGTATAACCCCCTCTCCAAAAGGAGGAGGTTAGGGTAAGGCAGGAAAATTATAAAAAGATTACAAATTTTTTGTAATAGGTATTGATAAAATTAATAACATTGTAAAGTCTTAAATAGCAAAATAAAATGAACAAGTTTAAATCTGGCGTATTACTATTAATGGCAATTGTTTTTGCCAACTTTTCTAAAGCTCAAACTTTGGATGAGGGAAGAAAAATTTTGTACTACGAAAAATTTATTAGTGCAAAGCAAACCTTTGAAAAATTGTTAGCCTCTAACCCTAATAATGTTGATGCTGCATATTGGCTTGGGCAAACTATGATTGCCGATAACGATAATAAAGATGTAGCTGGTGCAAAAGCATTGTATTTAAAAACATTGGCAGCAAATAGTAATAGTGCGTTGTTAACGGCAGGTGTTGGCCACATGGAATTGCTTGAAGGGAAAACTCAAGATGCCCGTAATCGTTTTGAAACGGCTATTAGTTTAAGCCAAGGCAAAAATGCTGCAGTATTAAATGCTGTTGGTTTTGCCAATGCCGATTTTGATAGCAAACTTGGTGATGCTAATTATGCTGTAGATAAATTAAAACAAGCCACTGTCATTAAAGGAATGAAAGACCCCGATGTGTGGTGTAATTTAGGCGACGCCTATCGTAAATTACCTGATGGTGCTGCAGCTTTAACGGCCTATGAAACGGCGTTAATGTTAGATCCAAAGTATGCTAGAGCCAAATACCGCATTGGTCGAATTTACCAAACGCAAGGAGCATCTCAACAAGATATCTTTTTAAAATATTATAATGAAGCTATTACTTTAGATGCAAATTATAGTCCTGTGTACTTTACTTTACAACAATATTATTATGCCATTAATGTAAATAAAAGTGCTGATTATTTAGAAAAATATTTAACCGCAAAAGGTAGCGATGAAGTAAACGCTTGTTATTTACGTACTGCATTAAAAGCTGCACAAGGTTTATATCAAGAAACAATTGATAAAGCAAAAGCTTGTATTGCTGCCGGTAGTACCGATGCTAGATTGTGGGGAATTACCGCATATCAATACAATAAAATAGGCGATTCCGCAAATGCTAAATTGTATTTTGACGACTACTTCAAAAAACAAAATCCTGCTAAATTAGGACCAACAGATTATTCAACCTATGCAGAAGTGTTATTGAAGTTTCCAGGTAACGAAGCTTTAGCAGGAACATTTATTGATAAAGCTGTTGAAGTTGCCCCTACAGAAGAAGAAAAAGTGGCATTGCTTAAATTATTAGCATCAACCTACGAAAAACGTAAGCAATTTAATGATGCTGCCCTTTGGTACAAAAAAATTATCGACTTAAGAAAAATGCCTTCAAAAACAGATTTGTTCAATACTGGGTATAGTTTTTATAGAAGTGGAAACCCTCAAAGTACTGTAGATATTTTCAACATCTATACACAAAAATATCCAGATGATATTTTAGGTTATTACTGGGTGGGTAAGGCATCAAGTGTTATTGATTCTACAATGACTTTATCATTAGCAAATCCATCTTATGAAAAAGTTATTCAATTAGGCGAAGCCTTAACAGATAAAACAAAGAGCAAAACACAAGTGATGACTGCATATAAGTATATGATTGCTTACATGGCTAACATTAAAAAAGATAAGGTGGCAGCTTTAGCTTTTTGTGATAAAGCTTTATTGCTAGACCCTGCAGATGCTGATGTTATAAGTTACAAAGAGGTAATTCCAAAAATGAACATGAGTGCAACACCACCAAAAACAACACCTAAAGCTACGCCTGCAAAACCAGCAGGTACAAAAACACCAGTAAAGGCAGCTCCGGTAAAAAAAAAGTAAAGCCCAAAGTAAAAACTAAATAATAAAAGCCCGTAATTAAACAACATTACGGGCTTTTTGTTATTGCCTATGGAATATTGCCTTTGCTACCTTATTTTTGCTAGCAGCATTATAGATTTTTAAATTATGAATCCATTTTTTCTTCAAATAGCAAATACAAACAGTGCAGCAAATTATTTGCCTATAGCTATTCAATTGCTATTTGCCATTGGCCTAATTACTTTTATAATGGTTTTGTCTAATTGGCTCGGTCCAAAGCGTATAACCGATGATAAGTTGCAAAACTTTGAAAGTGGGATAGATATAAAGGGAAATGCCCGTCAGCCAATGGCAGTTAAATATTTTTTAGTAGCTATTTTGTTTGTTTTGTTTGATGTGGAAGTTATCTTCTTTTACCCTTATGCAGTAAATTTTAGGGAATTAGGCTGGCAAGGATTTATGGCAGTAGTAATGTTTGTATCACTTTTTATAGTTGGGTTTATTTACATAATTAAAAAAGGTGCTTTAAATTGGGAGGATTAAAAACAATTAGCTAATTAGCCAATACTGCTAATTTGTTAATGATTCAAAAATAGCTGGCATTAGAGCATAAAACTTAAGTATAAAAAATTAGCACATTAGCTAATTATCAAATTATAATATTATGAGTAGGCCGGTACAATATAACAACACCATAAAATTCGAAGGTATTCCAGAAGGATATATGGGAGAGGGATTTATGGCAACTAATTTTGAAAAAGTAGTAAGCCTTGCCCGTAAAAATAGTATTTGGCCATTGCCATTTGCAACAAGCTGCTGTGGTATTGAGTTTATGGCAACGGCCGCAAGCCATTATGATATTGCCCGTTTTGGAGCAGAGCGTATGAGCTTTAGCCCACGCCAATGCGATTTACTAATGGTAATGGGTACCATTTCAAAAAAGATGGGCCCAGTTTTACGTCAGGTTTATTTACAAATGGCAGAGCCACGTTGGGTTTTAAGTGTAGGTGCCTGTGCTAGTAGTGGTGGTATTTTCGATACCTATTCTGTTTTGCAAGGAATAGATCAAATTATTCCTGTAGATGTGTATGTGCCTGGTTGCCCACCAAGGCCAGAAGCTATTTTAGATGGGTTTATGAAAATACAAGAATTGGTACATGCCGAAGGATTAAGGCGACGACACAGTGATCAGTATAAGGAGTTGTTGGCTGGGTATGGTATTCAGTAAAAGCCTCTCCGCCCCCAAAAGGGAACTAGGCTTATAATAACTAATCAATTTAAAAGAAACAAAAGTCCCTTTAGGGGTTTGGGGTTATGGATAACACATTTATAAAAGAAAAACTAACTGCAAAGTTTGGCAATGCACTTACCAATTGGCAAGAGCCTTATGGCATGCTTACATTTACTGCAACAGCCGAATTAAATTTAAAAGTAATGCAGTTTTTGTATGATGAAGATGGGTTGAAATTTCAATTTTTAACTGATTTGCAAGCAGTACATTATCCTAATCAAAAAGGAGAGGAGTTAGCAATAGTTTATCATTTACACAACTTAATTGCAAATGTTAGAATTCGCTTTAAAGTTTTTGTACCAATAGAAAAGCCAGATGTTTATAGTGCAACAGCATTGTACCAATCAGCTAATTTTATGGAAAGAGAAACCTACGATTTTTTTGGAGTAAACTTTGTTGGTCATCCAAATTTAATACGCATTTTAAATGTAGATGAAATGGATTATTTTCCAATGCGTAAAGAGTTTCCGTTAGAAGATCAAACAAGAATTGATAAAGACGATGAAATGTTTGGACGATAAACAGTTCATTTTAAAATAATAATAATGGTAGAAACTGGAGAACATATTTTATTACCCGAAGGCTCAATAGAAAAGCAAACAACAACGCTTAATCTTGGTCCAACGCATCCGGCAACGCATGGTGTATTCCAAAATATTTTGGAGTTAGATGGCGAACGTATTTTAAAAGCTACAAGTACTGTAGGCTATATTCATAGGGCGTTTGAGAAGTTAGCAGAACACAGACCATTATATCAAATTACGCCAATTACCGATAGATTAAATTATTGTTCATCTCCCATAAACAATATGGGATGGCATTTAACTTGTGAAAAACTATTAGGAGTTTCCACACCAAAAAGGGTTGATTATTTACGAGTAATTATTATGGAATTGGCTCGTATTTCCGATCATTTAATTTGTAACAGTATTGTAGGGGTAGATAGTGGAGCTTTTAGCGGCTTTTTGTATGTAATGCAGTTTAGAGAACTAATTTACGAAATTTATGAAGAAGTTTGCGGCAGCCGTCTTACAACAAATATTGGGCGTATTGGTGGTTTTGAACGAAATTTTACCAACGCAGCATTTGAAAAGTTAGAGAAATTTTTAGATAAAAAAAGCGGCTATGCACCAACGTTAAAAGAGTTTGAAAACTTATTTACTCGTAACCGTATTTTTATGGAACGTACTATTGGTTGCGGTCCTATTACTGCCGAAAGAGCTTTGAATTATGGCTTTACTGGTCCTAATTTACGTGCCGCCGGGGTAGATTATGATGTAAGAATACATACACCCTACAGTAGTTATCAAGATTTTGATTTTACTATACCCGTTGGTACAACAGGCGATTGTTATGATCGTTTTTTAGTACGCAATCAAGAAATGTGGCAAAGCCTTAGTATTATAGAACAGGCATACAGAAAAGTACAAGATATGAAAGGTGCAGAGTCGGAAATTTTTCATGCAGATGTGCCGGCCTATTATTTACCAGAAAAGAAAGATGTTTATACAAAAATGGAAGCCTTAATTTACCATTTTAAAATAGTAATGGGAGAAACTGACATACCCGTTGGTGAAGTGTATAATAGTGTAGAGGGTGCAAATGGAGAGTTGGGTTATTATTTAATTAGCGATGGTGGAAGAACGCCCTATCGTTTGCATTTTCGTCGCCCATGTTTTATTTATTACCAAGCTTATCCAGAGCTTATACAAGGCGGAATGTTAAGTGATGCCGTAATAACAATGAGTAGTTTGAATTTAATAGCTGGGGAGTTGGATGCGTAAATTAATTATGAATTAAGAATTAGGAATTATGAATGTTGCGTTTTCAAAAAATAGTTTAGATAAGGTAGCCGAAATAATTAGTCGTTATCCACATGGCAAACAAAAAAGTGCCTTACTACCTGTATTGCATATGGCACAAGATGAGTTTGGTGGTTGGTTAGATGTGCCAGTAATGGATTATGTGGCTACACTACTAAATATTGAGCCTATTGAAGTGTACGAAGTAGCAAGCTTTTATAGCATGTACAATTTAAAACCTGTAGGTAAATATATGTTTGAAGTTTGCCAAACAGGGCCTTGTATGGTTAGTGGTAGCGACAATATTATTGATTACATCAAACAAAAATTAGGGATTAAGGTAGGGGAAACTACTGCCGATGGAATGTTTACCTTAAAAACTGTAGAATGCTTAGGTGCTTGTGGTTATGCACCTATGATGCAGTTAGGCAAACATTACAGAGAACATTTAACACCTGAAAAAGTAGATGCAATAATTGAGGAGTGTAGAAATACTGTATTAATAAAGAACTAATTTTATGTATAAAACAATTCCTATTTTAACAAAAGCAGAAGCATTACCCCGTTACAAACTAAATTTGGAGTTTGAAGATGGAGTAAAAGGTGAAATTGATTTAGTTACTTATGTAGGAAAGGGAGTTTTTGCTATTTGGGGAAATGAGGAAAATTTTAAGCAGTACACCATAAACAGTATGAATAAATTAGAATGGGGAAATGATATTGATATGGATCCGGATGCTTTTTATTTACAGCTAATCAACAAAACTTTTTTTGAGTATGCCAGAGATTAGTAGATTTTATGGAATTATAATTTATATGTATTTTAAAGATCATGCTCCTCCTCATTTTCATGTAAAATACAATGAGTTTAATGCTATAATTTCAATTGAAGATTTTGCAATTACACAAGGAAAATTACCAGCAAAAGCAATAGGGTTAGTTATTGAATGGGCCACTTTACATCAAGAAGAGCTAATGAAAAATTGGAAATCATTATCAGAATCAGACACTATAAGTTTTACAGCAATAGAACCTTTAAAATAACGATGGGAATAACTACCGCCATATTAAAAATAAGAGAACACCGCAAAAGTGAAAAATTTGCTGAAGTTAATTTTTTAGTAGATAGTGGGGCTGTGTATAGTTTAGTACCAGGTAAAATTTTAGATGAATTGGAAATTGAGCCACACAGAGAAATGACCTTTTCTTTAGCAGATGGTAGTAAATTAGTACGAAAAGTGTGTAGTGCATATTTTGAATTTGAAGGCGAAGGCGGCCCTGCACCAGTCGTTTATGGCGAAGTGGGAGATGAGCCTTTGTTGGGTGCAACAACATTGGAATCGCTTGGATTAGTTTTAAACCCATTTACAAGAACATTGCACCCAATGAGAATGTTAATGGCAAAATTGAAAAAATAAAAAATGAAATTTTATACAACTATATTATTTCTCATTTCATCATTTTGTGCATTTGCACAAACAACTGATGAGCAAAAACTAATAACAACCGTAAAAGAATTTCATCAAGCGTTGGTTAAAAAGAATACCATTTCTATAAACCAACAAACTGATAAAGCTTTAAGTTACGGACATAGCAACGGTTGGATACAAACAAAAACAGATGTAATAAAAGACTTTGAAACTGGTAAAATAAGTTACGAAAGTTTTATAGATGATAGTATAACAGTATTGATGAATGATAATGTGGCAAACGTTCGTTTTATAGCTGATATTACAGCAACAATGAAAGAAGTAACAAACACTTATCACTTAAAAGTATTAGAGGTTTGGATTAAGAAGGGAAAGCGTTGGGTATTGTTTGGTAGGCAGGCAGTTAAAAGTTAAAAATATATAAAATGAAAAAAATACTATTAACAAAGATTTTTATTTTTTCTTTAATGTTGACGAATGCTCAATCCAACAAAGATTTAAAGAATGATATGTTAGATGCAAGGGATGGGAAAAGAGATATTTTTATACAAATGAATAATGGAACATTTCTAACTTTTGAAAAATTAAAAATTAAATCTCCCCCATTACAGAGTGAACATTTTGAAGGCGATGGTAAAAAGCTAGACATAAAATATGATAGTGTGTATGCGTTTCAAACCGAAGAATATTATGCTTTGCGTATAGATAGTACCCCAAAAATTCACATTGGTAAAATGCCTTTTATGGAGTTATTTGGAAGGCGTATTAGAAATGGAAAAATAGAATTATATTACACTTATCGCAAAAAAAATAGTATAATCCCTATTTTATTAGATGACGAAAATAATAGTGGTTATTTTATAAGAAAAGGTAAAACTACAAACGTAGTACCCTTAAGTAAACCTAAATTAAAATCTTTTGTATCAGATAAAAAAGGAGTTTTGGAAGAGTTTGATAATATGTATAAACGAAGCAAACCTTATAAAAGTGCAACAGAGATAATTGATGAATATAATTGATAAAGTGTTATTGGATGTTGTTTGGGAGGCAGGCGATTTAATAGCAGATCAATTAAAAAAACTAAAATGAAAAATAATAAGCTACTAATTTTTGCTTTATTAATAGTTTTATATTCTTGTTCAAGTACAAAGATATTCACTGGAAATACAATAGATGCTAAGGATGCCAAATATGATTTGTTCTATGAAACTTTTGACGGAGTAATACATCCAGTGAATTCAGGACTCAAAACAAAATATTTTGTGCCAGAGTATAAAAATTATTTACGATTTGGTGATGAAAAAGTAGAACAAAAAAATGTGAAAGCTTTTCAACTGGGAAAGAGTTATAATATTAATTTAAGTCAAGGAAATTATAAACGATATGGTGGTTTTTTTGAAAGAGATTTATTTGTAACTAGGATAGTTAAAGGTAAAATTAATATTTTTACCGGGTCTGGTAGAGTAAATGGGGGTAATCAAACTTACACTAAAATAGATTATTATATTCAAAAAGGAGATAGCGGTTTAATTAGAGGTCTAAGAACTTTTACACTTAAAGAAATGATATCGGACTGTAAAATTTGCGTAAAAAATTTAACAGAGGCAGAGGATATTTATGATGATTTATCTAAGCCAAGAAAAGTGTGGTCAGCTGAAAATCATTATATTGGACAAGAGCCAAAACTTGTGAATGCACTTGTTGAGGTAATACTTGATTATAATTCACGTAAATAAATAACTAAAATAAAAGGGTATTAGTATTTAATTACAAATATCTCATGTTAAGATAAAGGATGAATAAAAAACCAATGTACAAGAGTGCGACGCCTTTGAAGCTGATTAAAAAACAAATGTTTGTAACAAAATAATAAAAAATTTGCGTAAGCAAATTAGTTTATGAGTAAAAAATTATTATTAGAAAAAGAACACGTAGAAAACATCCGTTTGTATGATGTGTATCGCCGTGAGGGTGGCTACCGCAGTGTAGAAAAGGCATTGAAAACAATGACCCCAGAAACCATTGTGGAAGAAGTAAAGAAAAGTGGTTTAAGAGGTAGAGGCGGTGCTGGTTTTCCGGCTGGGATGAAATGGAGTTTTATTGCCAAGCCAGAAGGTGTGCCTCGTCACTTAGTAGTAAATGCCGATGAAAGTGAGCCCGGTACTTTTAAGGATAGATATTTGATGGAATTTATTCCTCATATTTTAATTGAGGGAATGATTGTTTCGAGTTTTGCATTGGGTAGCAATGTTTCGTACATCTATATACGTGGGGAGTATGCCTGGATTGTAGATATTTTAGAACAAGCCATACAAGAAGCAAAAAATAATGGCTTTCTAGGGAAAAATATTTTAGGTACTGGATTTGATTGTGAAATTTATGTTCACCGGGGTGCTGGTGCCTACATTTGCGGCGAAGAAACTGCATTGATAGAAAGTTTGGAAGGCAGAAGAGGTAATCCAAGAATTAAGCCGCCTTTTCCTGCTGTGCAAGGCGTATGGCAACGGCCAACAGTTGTAAATAATGTAGAAACAATAGCAGCAGTTGTACCAATAATAAATGATGGTGGAGATGAGTATGCAAAAATAGGTGTAGGAAAAAGTACAGGCACAAAATTAATTAGTGCTTGTGGCAATATAAATAAACCTGGTGTTTATGAAATTGATATGACGATTAGTGTGGAAGAATTTATTTACAGCGATGAATGGTGTGGTGGAATAAAAGGAGGCAAGCGTTTAAAGGCTTGTATTCCGGGTGGGTCATCTGTACCTATTTTACCAGCTAATTTATTATTAACTACCGCTAAAGGCGAAAAGCGTTTAATGAATTATGAAAGTCTTGCCGATGGCGGCTTTGCTACTGGTAGTATGATGGGCAGTGGTGGTTTTGTAGTATTGGATGAAGACCAATGTATTGTTCGTAACACATAAAGCCTTGCTAGATTTTATCGCCATGAAAGTTGTGGACAGTGAAGCCCTTGCCGAGAGGGTACAGGTTGGATGGAAAAAATATTATTAAGCATAGAAAGTGGGAAAGGTAAAATAAGTGATATAGATTTGCTGTGGGATATTCAACGCAAAATTGAAGGGAATACTATTTGCCCATTAGGCGATGCAGCGGCTTGGCCAGTTGCAGCAGCCATTAGGCATTTTAGAGATGAGTTTGAGTGGCATGTAAATAACCCAAGTGAGTGTTTAAATAAAAATTATGGATTAGCACATTATGCAGACGAGATACATGTGCCAGAAGTAGTATAAAGGGTTTCACACAACGGAACAAAGAAAACAAAGAGCACAAAGACTGTTTCGTAGTGTACGTTGTAAACGTTGTTTCTTTGTGTGAAATAGTAAATGCATAATATTGAAAAAGAAAATGAATTAGCAAAAATTGCATTAGATATTTGTTTTAAAATTCATAAACTGTATGGACCAGGTTTGTTTGAAAGTGTTTATGAAGAAATTTTTTGTTATGAAGCAAATAAATTGGAAGTTGAGATAAAAAGGCAAATTGCAATACCTGTAATTCATGAAGAGATAAAGCTAGAGGCAGGTTTTAGAGCAGACGTAATTTTGGGTAATAAATTATTAATAGAATTTAAATCAGTTGAAGCTATTGCCGATGTACATTATAAACAAGTACAAACTTATTTGAAGTTATCTGATTTAAAATTAGGCTTGTTAATTAATTTTAATGTTAGTCTTTTAAAGGAAGGAATAAAACGAATAATTAATACATACTAATACCGTTGTAAACTTTGTAACCGTTGTTTCTTTGTGTGAAATAAAAAATGAGTGACGTACAAACTATAAAAGTAACCATAGACAACATCACCATTGATGTTGCACCTGGCACATCCATATTAACCGCTGCAAGGCAAATTGGCGGCGATGTAACACCCCCTGCAATGTGCTACTATAGCAAGTTGCAAGGTAGTGGCGGTAAATGCCGTACTTGCTTAGTTGAAGTAAGTAAGGGTAGCGAAAAAGACCCACGACCTATGCCTAAGTTAGTAGCAAGTTGCCGTACAGGTGTAATGGATGGTATGGAGGTTAAAAATATTACTAGTCCTAAAGTGCAAGATGCAAGAGCTGGAGTAGTTGAATTTTTATTGTTGAATCACCCATTAGATTGCCCTATTTGCGATCAAGCTGGCGAATGCCATTTGCAAGATTTAGGCTATAGTCATGGCAAAGAAGGTACTCGTTACGAATTTAAAAGACGCACTTTTGAGAAAGAAGATATAGGACCATACATTCAGTTACATATGACAAGGTGTATACTTTGTTATAGATGTACGTATGTAGCCGATCAATTAACCGATACAAGAGTACATGGTATTTTAGATAGAGGCGATCATGCAGAAATATCTACCTATATTTCGAAGGCAATTGATAATGATTTTAGCGGTAATATGATTGATGTATGCCCTGTGGGTGCATTAACAGATAAAACATTTAGATTTAAAAATAGAGTTTGGTTTACCAAACCAGTAGATGCTCACAGAAATTGTGAAAATCCTAAATGTTGCGGTAAAGCCACATTGTGGTTACGTGGCGATGATGTATACAGAGTAACAGCTCGTAAAGATGAGTGGGGAGAGGTACAAAGCTATGATGATAAACCTGGTTGGATTTGTAATACTTGCCGTTTTGATAAAAAGAAAACAAGCGATTGGACAATTGAAGGGCCTACGATGATTAGCCGCCATTCGGTAATATCGCAAGGGCATTACGAAGGAATGGTACAACCTAAAGAAACTATACAAAAAGTAATGGGGGGAAGAGAGCCCAAATTGTTAATGGATATACATGATGAAAGTGGGGTGAATGTGCCCAAAGCATAGAAGGTTTTAAAGATGAATAGATAATTCTTGTACAAGAGTGCGACGCCAATGTAGATGAATAATGAAAAAATGCTGGTAACAAAATATTAATAACAAAACACAATCAAAGTTCGCCGTAGGCGAATTAGGTAAAATATGCTTTTAGTTTTAGACTTTCCTTTAATAATAGAAAAATTAGTACTCATACTAATAGTAGTAATGGCATCATTGGGTATTGCCATGTACACCACTTTTGCTGAACGTAAAGTGGCCGCCATTCTACAAGATAGACGTGGACCAAACAGAGCTGGCCCTTTTGGACTATTACAACCTTTGGCCGATGGGTTAAAATTGTTTTTTAAAGAAGAAATTATTCCAAATTTTTCAAGTAAGTTTTTATTTATTCTTGGTCCATCGTTAGCAATGCTTACTGCCATGATGACAAGTGCAGTAGTACCTTGGGGCGATAATGTACAATTATTTGGAAGAAACATAAGTTTGCAAATTGCCAATATTGATGTAGGAATTTTATTTGTATTTGGTGTTGTAAGTATGGGAGTTTATGGAATTATGATTGGGAGTTGGGCAAGTAACAACAAGTACTCATTAATGGGTGGTTTAAGAGCTGCATCGCAAATTATTAGTTACGAGTTGGCAATGGGTATTTCCTTAATTGCTTTAATAATGGTTACA
>JANNWD010000481.1:0-6224 GCA_031408315.1 Bacteroidota bacterium | reverse complement strand
CTGTTAAGCCCATTACAATTATATAGGCGGTTTTTACATGAGCATAAGCAGATAAGCTATCTATAAAGTTATCGCCACTTTCGGCAATAGTTTCCAGGTTGGGAGAGCAGTTAATTAATTCTTTTTTTAAGCTTTGCAAGTAATTTTCGGCAGTGGCAACATCTTCGCCGCTGGAATAGTAGTGGTATAAAATAACATTTACATCGGTCCGGCCTTTGTACATATTGCAAGCATAGTGTGCTGCATTTAAAGATGTTTCAGAAAAATCTAACGGAATAATTACTTGTAGCATGTTATGTAAATTTTCTACAAAATAAATAAAATTCTTTAATACGAATGTTTTTTATATCCACGAATTAATTTAACTACACAATTTTATATTGGGATTAAGTATTGCTGGTGCTTATAATAAATAGATATTTGCACTATGGAAGATACTTTATTACAAGACTGGGAAAAAAAGTCAAGCGATCATCAAAAATTATACAAACAGTTTTTAAACCGAGCCAATAAAAATAAAGTACTTAAAGCCTTACCAGCTTTGCATGATGAAGCCTTTGAAAAAATTGACTGCTTACAATGTGGTAATTGTTGTAAAGGATTTAGTCCAAGGTTTAAAACGCCAGATATTAAACGTATTGCCAAGCATTTAAAAATGAAAGATGGCGATTTTGTAAATCAATATCTATTTGTAGATAGCGAAGGCGACCATGTGTTGAGAACAAAACCTTGTGTTTTTTTAGGCCAAGATAATTATTGCAGTATTTATGTAGTTCGCCCTAGCGACTGTGCTAGATTCCCATATACAGATGAAGATGTATTCCTGAAACGTCCTAATCTCACTCAAAAAAACAGTATTTTTTGCCCAGCTGTTTATTTTGTGTTAGAGAAATTGATGGAACAAAAATGATATTTTGATTTTAGAATATCACAACTCTAATGTTATTAGGAAAATAGATTATCAAAAAATTTTATCAAAGTTTTTACACCCCCATCTTTACCGTTTTTATCGTAGGGAACCTTGTTCATTTTTACAAATTCTTTAAAAGTGCCTATAAATAATATTGTAAATGATACTACTACAATTATTGTAAAAATTAGTATGTCTAGATTTTTCATTTTATTTTTTAATTTTTTGGTTAAAATAGATTAGTACTAATATAATTGTAGGAGGCCACAGCCCTATAAAAATTGCCCTCAAAGGATTGTTTTGTACTACATAGTAATACTCTGATACGAAAATTAGAGCAATAGCAACCAAAAAAATTATTAATTCTGCTTTTTTAAATTTATTTGTCATAATACTTTAAGTGTTGAATAGTTAAATATTGTTTTAAAAAAATATTAAACAATAAATTTTAGAAAAAGTTTCAAATACAAGTTTATTATATTAAAATGCCACCAATTAGTTAAGTAAATAAACATATTTTAAAGATGTTTGTTTGATTAAATCATTGTATGTGTCCCTCAAAAAGGGTAAAACACATGTACACGGAAGGAATGTTTAATTTTTTTTACTCAAAACTACTATCAAAAAATACGAAAAAAAGTTGGGAGAAAATAATCATTGGGTTAGCAATAATTTCATTTATAGTTCATTTGATTATCATTGGGTTAGTACACCAAAATGTTCTTCATTTTAGTAATTATAGCTATTTATTTAGCAATCCCATTGCTGCTATTTACACTCCATTTTCATTCATCCTAGTTTATGAGGTTTATTTGTTGGTGTACTATCTCCCAAAATCTACAAGTATATACATAGGTAAGCAGTATGAGATTATTACTTTAATTGTTATTAGAAGGGTTTTTAAGGATTTATCGCAAATTGAGTTTACTTCTAATTGGTTTAACGTAAAAAGTGATATTCAGTTTTCGTACGATTTGTTAGCCACACTTATATTATTTTTCCTAATTTTTTTATTTTATAAAATTAACTTAGGTAGCAAAGTAGAATTGGATTTAAAAGAAGAGTTAAGTAAGCCAATAAAAAGCTATGTATTTGTAAAGAATGTTATTGCCTTATGCTTAGTTCCCATATTTATATTTTTAGCAGGATATAGTTTTTTTTTGTGGATAGTAGAAAGCTTTGCAATTCAAAATACTCCAACAATTATTAATTTAAATGAAATAAATAAAATCTTTTTCAACGATTTTTTTACAATCCTTATTTTAATTGATGTTTTTTTGTTACTACTATCATTTTTACATACTGATGAGTTTTTCAAAGTTATTAGAAACTCGGGGTTTATTATTTCAACGATTTTATTAAAAATTTCTTTTGGAGCAGAGGGTTTGCTAAATACTGTTTTGATAGTAATTGCTGTACTATTTGGTGTTTGTATTTTATGGATACATAACTTGTATATAAAAAAGTTGCACTAGGTATTGTTTAATCTTTTGAGCACCTATTTTATTATCTAAATAATTGAATTAAAAAAATTATTTTACAGTCAATTCAATATAGGCTGCTGTCAACGGCCGTTCAATGCCATCACCTTTCCATTCTTCAGCACCAGGTATTATGGTGGCTTTTAAAATTTCTTCTTTTGTTTTTCCGGCAGTAATTTGTTCCTGTGTAAAATCTAACACTTTTTGTAAATAATTGGCAAAGGCTTTTATATCATCTTTGGTAATAATTACATCATAATCTTTTGCTGCATGGCCACATACAAATTTTGTACTATCGTTAAATGTAGTAGTGGCTTTATTTAAAACAGTTATCCAGCTTTTAATATTGGCACCGGCAGTTTTATCTATATAAGGGTGGCGGCGATTAAAAACTAAATCTCCGGTATGAACAATGTTTGCTTTTTCAAAATGCACAAAACTATCGCCATTGGTATGCCCTGCACCAAAGTAACGTAACGTAACTTTTTCTTTACCTATTTTCTTACTCCACTTTTCATTGTATGTTTTTGTTGGGTAAAGTTGTTTGTCTTCGTTTTTATTTTTTTTAGCATTAGCTTCTTGGTTTATTTTTGAATTTTGATGAGCAACTACTGTGCTTACTAAATCTTTAAATGCAATATTGCCACCAGTATGATCGCCATGGTGGTGTGTGTTTATTAAAAGCTTAAATGGCTTTTCCGTTTTCTTTTTTAACTCATCAATTAAATGTGCAGCCGCATCGGGAAATTGTGTATCAACTACTACAATTCCTTTTTTAGAAATATGGAAAAGAATAGTACCACCTTTTTCAGTAAAAATGCCTGTGGTTTCGTTTAGCATGGTTACTTTCCAAGCATCTATTTTTAGGGCAGCAAATACTTTTTGCTGTGCAATAGTTAATGCACCTAAAGTAAATATGGAATTTTGTATAAACAAACGGCGATTCATAATGGTTAAGTTTTTGTACTGTAATTTACCCAATATTATGTTTAAACATTGGTATTTGTTGTATTGTTTATAATTATATAAAAATCTTGCACTAAATTATTTACGCAAGGAAATAGATTTGTTTATATTTGACTTCATTAACTAAACCTAAATTTTTATGAGCTCCCAAAACACCCCAACACCAGTAGATACACTTACCGAACAACAAGGCATTGATGTAACCACCAACTGGCGTACGTACATTAGTGTAATTGATACCAATCCTAATTACATTAGAGCATTTAATATTCCAATGAGTGATATTCAAAATTTGGCCGAATTTACCAAATGCCCTAGCGTAAGAGCCTATTTGGCAATGGATAATCCAAAAGATGCTTCTACATTAAAAATTATTTTAGTGCCTGTAGATGCTAATAACAATGATGTTTTAAGTATTCCAATTGATGCTGCAGTTGCAGGAGGAGATACGCAAAGTAGTATTTATGATTTTACAAATCCTTGCCCTCAAATTTGTGATATAAATAGCCCTCTTTTTCAAAATCCATAGTCATAATCTAAATGAAGGATACATATATGGGAGTAATAGTGCCTGCAAGTATATTACTCCCGATTTTTTTTGCTTTAGTAAGATGGAAAAGTCTAACGCTGGAGAGAAAAATTCTCTTTTGGTATTTGATTATGTCTGGGATTATAAATTTAGCTGCTACTTTAATTGGTAAATATTGGCATCAAAATAATATGCCACTAGTTCATATTTTAACAGTATTAGAGGTTTTAATTCTGCTTAGGTTTTATAAAAAATTGTTATCGCATAGAAAAAAAAATAATTTATATTTTGGTATAGCGTTATTTTTCATCACATTATGTATTGTTAACGCTTTGTTTTTTCAAAGTATATATACTTATTGTAGTTATACAAGGTCTTTAGCAGCTATATTATTAATGGTCTTTGCAATGAATTATTTTGCAAAAGTTGCAGCTGAATCGGAGGATATTAAGATTATTACCTTCCCAGAATTTTATTTTAATACAGGCATTTTTCTTTATTATTCTGGGGCATTTATACTCTTTATATTTTCTAATTTTACTTTAATCAATATTAAATCGAAAGATGATTTTTTAATCATTTGGTGTTTTCATGCCTCTTTAATTTTTTTAATGAATATTTTATTCTCAATAGGCTTTTTTTATGAATTTAGTAACCGATAATATTTTTTTTCTTGTATTGTTTGACATGATTGGTACATTTATTTTGGCATCATCGTTCATCTTTTTCTTTTTACGTTACCAACGTAAAATTGCCCTGCAAAAAGCAGCTATGCAAAAAGCAGAGGTAGAGTATAGTTCACAATTGCTAAACGCAACATTGCTGTCTCAAGAAGATGAACGAAAGCGTATAGGAAGGGATTTGCATGATGATGTTGGCGCATCTTTATCTAACTTAAAAATGATAATGGCACAAACGGTGGAAACTGATGAAGCCAAAATAAAATACAAACCTTTAATAGATAATATTATTACTACTGTTCGTACTATTTCTCATGCCTTATCTCCCCCAGGATTAGAGCTTTTTGGTTTTGATTATGCGGTACAAGAATTAGTAGATTCGTTTAATATAGCTGGTACTATTAAAGTAGCATTAAATAATAGTGTTGGTGAAAAGTTAGATACTTTATCAAAGCCAACTGCATTAGCTTTATATAGGGTATTGCAAGAGCTTTTTTCAAATACAGTTAAACATGCCAATGCTAAAAGCATTATTATTACTTTTTTAGAACAAAATAATAAAGTAGTATTTATTTATGAAGATGATGGAAAGGGAATTGCTTTAGAAGAGAATGCCGCTACAGGAATGGGAATGAAAAATATTGAGGCAAGGTTAAAAATGATACATGCAACACATTCTATATCTTCATCACCAAATAATGGATTTAAAGTTACCATTAACGTAACATACAATAGTTAAATTATGAATGCAATTACTATTTCTTTAGTAGATGATCAACAATTGTTTCGAAAGGGATTGGCAGAGTTGATAAAATCTATAGCAGCGTTTGAATTATTGAGTGAGGCAGAGAATGGAAAAGATTTTATTAACCAGTTAGATGCTGGTGCAGCCCTGCCAGATATTGCGTTAATTGATATGCACATGCCCGAAATGAATGGTGTAGAGTTGAATGCAGTTTTGCAAAAAAGATACCCCTCTATTAAAGTAATTGTATTATCGGTGTACGATCAAGAACGATTTATAGGAAAAATGGTGGAAGCTGGTGTGTGTGGTTATCTTACTAAAAATTGTGAAATAGACGAATTAAAACTAGCTATTCATTCTACCTATAAAAATGGATTTTATTTTAACCAAACTACGGTTTTAGCAATGCGTAAAGCATCGCAATACAAAAGCAGTGATTTAAAAAATATTAATCATATTGCAATTGAACTTACCGAAAGAGAAAAAGAAATTTTAGTATTGCTTTGCAAAGAATTTACCAATAATGAAATTGGCGAAAAATTATTTATAAGCAGCAGAACAGTTGAAGGGCATCGTAATCATTTACTACAAAAAACTGGCTGTAAAAATTCTGCAGGGCTTGTAATCTTTGCCATAAAAAATGGCTTTTATTCCATCGATTTTTAATTATTTACTACCAAGTATTACTACCTGCTTTTTAAAACGGATAGATTTACGCTATTTAAAGGCGTTGCCATTTGTTTACTTTGCTTTATAGTAAACAAAAGGTGCTTGAACAATATTTTTCGTTTATTTCTTATGAACCGTACTCTATCATTTCACTCTATTAAACCTTATCCCTTTTGAGTAAATGTTGGTCTATGATTCAGAGATCGCTTCATTAAATTGAAGCGGTTTCTCTTTTTAAAAAAAA
>JANNWD010000480.1:0-4663 GCA_031408315.1 Bacteroidota bacterium | reverse complement strand
GTATTTGATATTGAATTGGTTTCGATTAATTAGGAATGTGGAATTAGGAATTAAGAATTTGCAGTTTATGAAAGTGAACTGCTTTTTTTATTTAAAAAATTCATGTAATTAGTTTTAATTCGTGTAATAAAAATTTATTATAATGATTCAAATTAGCCCCGATAACATTGCCGAACGCTTTTTACGCTACGTAAAAATTGATACACAAAGCGACCCAACAAGTACTACACACCCAACAACCGAAAAGCAAAAAGATTTAAGCAAATTGTTGCATAGAGAACTTTTAGGAATGGGTATTACCAATGCCACAACGGATGAGTATGGATATGTGTATGCAACTATACCAAGTAATAGTAGTAAAGGAAATATACCTGCCATTTGTTTTTGTAGCCATGTAGATACTGCACCAGATTGTAGTGGTACAAATGTTACACCTATCTATCATCGTTATTATGATGGAAACGATATTGTATTGCCACATGATACAACGCAAGTGCTTACTGTGGCCAAATCGCCCTATTTAAAAGAACATGTAAACCATGGTGTAATTACGGCAAGCGGCCTAACACTTTTAGGTGCTGATGATAAAGCAGGAGTAACGGCTATTATGGAAGCGGCATTATTTTTTATACAAAACCCAAGTATAAAACATGGGGATATTAAAATTTTATTTACACCAGATGAAGAAGTAGGGCAAGGCACAGCAAAAATTGATATGCAAAAAGTGGGTGCAAATTATGGCTATACCCTAGATGGTGGAGAAGCAGGTAGTTTTGAAGATGAAACTTTTAGTGCAGATGGTGCTACCATTACCATTAACGGCGTAATTACACACCCAGGCTATGCAAAAAATAAATTAGTAAATGCTATAAAAATTGCTGGTGAAATTTTAGCAGCGTTGCCCACTAATGAGTGGAGTCCAGAAACTACAGAAGGTAGAGATGGTTTTGTGCATCCAGTTTCTGTAAACGGAATTTCGGAAAAAGCAACCATACAATTTATTGTAAGAGATTTTGTAACGGCAGAGTTAGCTAACCACCATGCAAGGCTTAAAAAAATTGCAGAAGATATAATTGTAAAACATACTGGTGCAACTATGCAATACGATGTGCAAGAACAGTACCGAAACATGAAAGACATTTTAGTACAGCACCCACAAGTAAGTGCCTATGCAAAAGAAGCCATACAGAGAGCCGGGCTAGCGGTAACCAATGATAGCATACGTGGCGGTACAGATGGAAGCCGCCTTAGTTATATGGGAATGCCTTGCCCAAATATTTTTACAGGCATGCAAAACATACATAGCAAACTAGAATGGGTGGGCACAAAAGATATGGCAAAAGCTGCCGAAACTATTGTGCATTTGAGTATGATTTGGGAGGAGAGGGCTAAATAGAAAAAATATAAATGCGTTTTTTAATACAAATTTATTTTTATTAATAAGGTATTTCAACATTATTTAAACCTAGTAAATAAAATAATACTAATATTGTGGTAGTCTAATATGCTAAAATTCAGCCTTTTGCACAATGGCAAAATTAAGAATTTATGAAAAAAATTTCAGCTATATATAAAACCATAACTAATTGGGGTGTTACTGGTCATTTAAAAATTGAAGAAGTACAACGAGTACGCCTTACCAATATTTTGGGTGTAATGCCAATTTTTGTGTATCTGTACTTTATTTATTTTGGCTTATCTAATCAATATTATTTTCCCCCATTATTGTGTGTTGGTTTAACCTTATTTGCAACTATTGGCTTATATCTAAACTATAAGCAAAAATATGTACTTGCTAAAGGGATTTTATTTGCTGCAAATAGCTTTAGTATTTTTATTACATATAATATTTTGAATATTGATTACTCTATTACATGCTATTTTTTCCCTTTAGTAATTGCTTATGAAATTGTATATGATGTAAAAAAAGAATTTAACGGATTTTTACCTTCGTTTATTTTTACTATTGTATGTGTACTATGTTGTTTTTTGTTACCTAAAAATTTATTTTTTCAATATGAGATGACAGCAGATTTATTGCAAACAAGTATCTTATTAAATTATGCATTCCCTATGTTACTGTCTATATTTTTTATGTTTACAATAATAAATATACATTCAAATACACAACAAAAACTAATTACTGCAAGAGAGGAATCGGAGAAAGCAAATAAAGCAAAGTCGGAGTTTTTAAATAATATGAGCCATGAGCTACGAACGCCTTTGAATGGAATAATAGGCTCAACTAATTTATTAATGTACGAACCATCTTCCCTATCTCAAAAAAAATATTATGAAGTATTAAAACATTCGTCCGACTTAATGTTAAGCCTTATCAATCATATTTTAGATTTTAGTAAAATTAATGAAGGTAAAATGGGGCTTGATAGAAATGTTTTTAATATGAAAGAGATGATTTTTAAACTATGCCAAGTTTATGAAGCACAAAATACTAATGAAAACGTTTTGTTTGTTTTTGATATTGATGATAAATTAGATAAAAATTTTACTAGCGATGATTTGAGGTTAAAACAAATATTGGTTAACTTATTGTCCAACGCATTTAAATTTACAAAAAAAGGAACGGTACATTTTAAAGCTTTTGTAGAAGATGAGGTTGTAAATAAAGCCACTATTCGTTTTTCTGTAAAAGATACAGGTATTGGTATTAAGCAAGAGCAACAAAATACAATTTTTGAAAGCTTTGAACAAGCTGATAATAGTACTACAAGGAATTTTGGAGGAACAGGCTTAGGTTTATCTATAAGTAAAAAACTTGTTGAACTATTTAATACTACATTAAATTTAGAAAGTAATTATGGCAAGGGCAGCGAATTTTATTTTACTATACAAATAGCTATTAACAACGATTTGCCAATACAGGAAGATGGTACTTTAGAAAAAGATAAAAACTTACAAGGTTTACGAATATTGGTTGCAGAAGATAATAAGGTAAACATGCTAGTTATAAGAACTTTTTTAACAAAATGGAAAGCAAATTTTGATGAAGTACAAAATGGTTTAGAGGCCATTGATTGTTTTAGCAAAAATGATTACGATATTGTATTGATGGACTTGGAAATGCCTTTAATGGATGGTAAAACAGCTGTGTTAGAAATGCGTAAAAACGATATAACTACCCCAATATTAGCCTTTACGGCTGCATTATACGATGGTATGCCTAACGATTTATTAAACAAGGGATTTAATGACTACATTAATAAACCTTTCAACCCAGATGATTTATATCAAAAAATTCATAAATACAAATCAACACATTATAATAACTAAATAAATTTTTGTATAATTAGTATTTATATTTTTTAAAAGTTATTTGATTTTAGAAAACTTAACAACCCTTTTTTATACTGTGAAAATAATTCTTCCGACCTTTGCTCCATGACCAATCGCCAACTTTTTTTACAACATGTAGGGCAAACTTCCGAAGCACCCTTAGCATTAGAAATTGTAAAAGCCAAAGGCTGTAAATTGTATGATATAAATGGCAAAGAATATATTGATTTAATTGGCGGTATTAGCGTTTGTAATATTGGACATAAGCATCCTAAAGTTGTAGCGGCTATAAAAAAACAAGCAGACGATTATTTGCATATTATGGTTTACGGTGAGTTGGTGCAAAGCCCACAAGTCCATTATGCAACTGCTTTAACTAAGCGTTTACCAACAACATTAAACTCTATTTTTTTTACTGCTAGTGGTAGTGAGGCTACAGAGGGTGCTATGAAATTGGCAAAACGATATACTCAGCGTACACAAATTATTTCTTTTAAAAATAGTTACCATGGCAGCACACAAGGTGCATTAAGTATAATGGGAGATGAGTATTGGCGAAATGCATTTAGGCCATTGTTACCTAATACCATGCAGCTTAATTATAATTCGTTTGAAGATTTAGAAAACATAACTACACAAACAGCTTGTGTAATTGCTGAAACCGTACAAGCCGAAGCTGGAGTATTAATGCCACAAAATAATTGGCTAAAAGCATTGCGTAAAAAATGCAACGAAACTGGTACACTTTTAATTTTAGATGAAATACAATGTGGCTTTGGCCGTAATGGAACATTGTGGGCTTTTGAACAGTTTGATATTGTGCCAGATGTTTTATTATTAGGCAAAGCATTAGGCGGCGGAATGCCTTTAGGTGCTTTTATTGCCGATAAAAAAATAATGGATAGCCTTAGCCATAATCCTGTATTGGGGCATATCAATACTTTTGGTGGTCACCCAGTTTGCTGTGCCGCTGGCTTAGCAGCTTTTAATGTATTGCTAGATGAAAAGTTAATTGATGGCGTAGATAAAAAAAGAGAACTATTTGTTTCATTACTACATCATCCTAAAATATTAAAAGTAAATGCTTGTGGTTTAATGATTGCTGTTTACTTTGAAAATTTTGAAATTAATAAAAAAATTATTGATGCTTTAATTACTGAAGGCGTATTTACCGATTGGTTTTTATTTGCAAGTAATTGTGTACGTAGGGCACCGCCACTAACTATTAGTGAAGAGGAGATAAGAGAGGCTTGTGGGAAGATATTAAAGATTTTAAATTTTTAGAACGGTTCATAAACTTCGGTAGTTTTAAAAACTTCCGAAGTCTTCGCAATTTCTTTCAAAATTACAATGGATGATACACCTTCTC
>JANNWD010000479.1:0-1666 GCA_031408315.1 Bacteroidota bacterium | reverse complement strand
CCAGCCCCCTCGGCGACCCTGCTGCTCTTCGAGCAGAGTTCGGTGCCCCTGTTGATTCATTCATTGCTCACGCCACAACCATTGATACTGCCCTCACCGCCCCTGTTTCCGTCAGCACCAGTCCCATTGACGACCCCGCTGCTCTTTGAGCAGAGTTCGGTACCCCTGTCGGTCCGATCTTTGCTCATGCCGCAATCATCGCTCCTGCCTTTGTCAGCACTGCGATTGCTGTTCCTGCATTTGCTAACATCACTGATTCCTCCCGATTCCAGTGGAGCCCCGCCCCTGATCTGACAACTCTTGCCGATGATGACCCTGCACTGCCCACATTTTGGGAACCACAGCCGCGCATTCCATTGTGCCTTGTCCCAGTTGCCATCAGTGCTGTCAACCCTGCTGCTGTCAGTGCCATTGATACTTATCAAGCTCGGTCAAGTCTTGCCCATATTGTCACCAATGATGCTATCCCAGTTGATGCCAGTACAGTGGACTCTTCCTGCATTCCGTTGCCATCGAGCCTTGTCCCTGTTTTGGTCCTCGCTGTTGCAGCAAGTCCTGCCGGCTCCAACCACGCTGTTCAGTTGAGCCTTGCCACTGTTGTCAACAGTTCTATAAACTCTTCCCGATTCCAGTCGAGCCTTGCCCCTCCTGTCGTCCATGTCCTGAACTCTCCCCGAGTTTGGTTGGGCCTTGCCTCTGTTGCTGTCCTCTCTTCTTGCATCCGGTCGAGCAATGATTCAGTCCTTGCTGATACCCGCATCCCCGATGACAACCCCACCGACTTTGCATTTGCACCCTTTGCATCATTGCTGTTTGGTGCTCGTGGCCCTGATTGCTATGCTGCTTTATCTCATCATCTCTTGACTATGCTACTGGCCGTCTCCTTTCTCTCAACTTGGATTCTCTCTGGTACAATGGATTCTTTGGTTGACCCCTTTGTCTGCCGATTTGGGTTGACAATTCTGACTTTGCTCTTTGATTCACCACGGCCCACCACAAGCCGACAATTTCAAGACTTCTGCACATTTCTACATTGCCCCAGCCTTCGACTCGGTCAATGGGGGAGTGTGTCAGTGCATAACTCTCTTGTCTGCTTGTCCGTCACATCTCTTGTCCGCCTGTCCGACAGCTTGTCTGGTACCCACCTCATCCAGACGTCTGTCCTTCGATCGGTTGTCCGTCCGTCCATCAGTTCATCTGGTACTCACCTCGGCCCGATCTGTTGGCACTATTTCAGCGCCTCCCATCAGCGAGGCAAGTGCCACGACAACCAGCTCTCGGAGATCGGTCACTTCTTCTTCTTCTTTCAACTGCTTCGTACATCGACTGTTGATTGTGAGAGTGAGGTCCCCCCCAAGTCCCCTTACGTAGAGATTTCTCCGTAACCAGCCTTAGCTCTATCTTAGTTCTATCAGCTACAGTCTTCCTCACCCGATGTCTAGTGCCCCGACACGTATCACTGGACGTTGGCCTTGTTCTCACAGCGCCACCCTGCGTGTGTTTCGCGTGTGACCCGTGTCACGCCGCGTCTGCCTAGCGACTTCCTTGCGCATCACCAGCTTCGCCGTGCGACGTTCAAGGCTCTATACGCTTGTGCGCTGACAATCACATGGGATGGTAGAGCCTTGAGACATTGTACGGCAATACCTAAACTTCCAGAAGGTGC
>JANNWD010000478.1:0-5850 GCA_031408315.1 Bacteroidota bacterium | reverse complement strand
ACTAAATACTCCTCTACCATTTACTTGCTGTACCAATGAATAGGATGCAGGCGGTAATACTGTATTTGTTGCATTGTTTTTATATTGGCAACTATTTATCAATTCCTGCGGATGCTCAATACGAACGCCTAATGCAAAAGGTTTTGCTTCTATTAAAATATTTTTTTGGTAGAGTAATTCAAAAATATCTCTTGCACTGTGACCTGTGGCTAAAATAAAAGCATCGCCGCTAAATGTATTTCCATCAGCCGTTTTTGCAGCTTTTATTTTTTCTTTTTCAATTACAAAATCAACTACTTTTTTTTCAAATAAAAATTGCCCACCGCAATCTATTATTTGCTGCCGCATGGCAGTAATAATTTGTGGTAATTTATTTGTGCCTATGTGTGGATGACCTTCGTACAAAATGTTGCCATCGGCACCAAAACGTACAAAGTGATTTAATATTTTATCAATGCTTCCACGTTTGTTGCTTCTAGTATAAAGCTTACCATCGCTGTATGTACCAGCACCGCCTTCGCCAAAACAATAATTACTATCGGGGTTTACAATGCCATCTTTATTAAGCATAGCCAAATCTCTACGCCTTGCTCTTACATCTTTTCCCCTCTCTAAAATAATTGGTTTTATGCCATCTTCAATTAATTGCAATGCTGCAAATAAACCAGCTGGGCCGGCACCAATAATTACAACGTTATGTTTGGCATTGGCAACATCTTTAAAATTTGTAACTAGTAATTCTCTAGTATGAAAAGGCTCGTTAATAAATGCATTAACCGTTAAATTTACCCAAATGGTTTTTGCCCTAGCATCAATTGATTTTTTTTGTAGATGAAAACCTGTTACAGTATTTTCTTTTGCACCACAGCTACTGGCAATATATTTTTTTATGATGATATCATCTGCCGCTTCGGTGGGCAGTAGCTTTAGTGAGATGGTTTGTTGCATGTTATTAATGCCAGATAATTATTCTGGAAATTTAAAATTCACTTTTTAAAAGGTAGTATATTTTAAAACGGCAAATCATCCACAGCATCTGGCGGTGTAGCACTAAAAGTATCTAGCGGCTCAATAAATTCGTTATCAGTTTTTGTAGTATTGGGTTGCAAAATTTGCTCTAAACGCCAAGCATCCAAATTGGTAAAGTAAGTGGTTTTACCATCTTTTTCCCATTTTGTACCTCTTATGTTAAAATATACTTTTACTTCATCACCCACATTTACCCTATCCACAATACCTGTTTTATCTTGCACACATTGAAATTTTGCAAAATTGGTAATCGTTCTACCACCAATATCTTCGCTTTTTTCAATTACAAATTCTCTTGTTTTAAACGTTTCTGTACGTTGTACAACATCGCTTTTTTCTATTAATTTTCCAGTAAGTTCGTAACTCATAATATTTATTTAACGCTTCAAAAGTAAATGTATTTTGGTAAAAATATTTTTATTCATTTTTTTGTTATTTAATACATAAAAATATCTACCTTTCTTAATTCATTTATTTGCACAAAAAATTATGGGTACAATACACAAAAAAATACTTCTTTTTTCGTTACCTATTTGGTTACTTAGTTGCCAAACATTCTATCAACCACAATCGGTACAGTATAAAGATTACAGATTAACACAAACAAGCAAGCAAGATGCAACTATTAATAATGCATTAAAACCCTACTCCGATAGTGTAAATAAAAGCATGAATGATATTGTAGGAATAGCAGAAGATGAATTGGTAAAACGCCAACCCTCTGGCAGCCTAGGAAATATTATGGCAGATGCTATGCTTAGAGTAGCAAAAGAAAAATATAATCAAAATATCGATGCATCTTTTATAAACAGTGGCGGTATTCGTTTACAAGCAATACCAGCAGGCAATATTACTAAAGGTAAAATTTTTGAACTTGCCCCATTTGATAATATTATTGTATTGTTAAAAATAGATGGTAAAACATTTCAAACATTTTTAAATCATATTAGCGAACGTGGAGGATGGCCTACGGCAGGGATGACATGGCAAATAAAAGAGAAATTAGCAATAAATGTTTTGATAGATGGAAAGCCAATAAACGAAACATCTACCTATACCATTGCCTTAGTAGATTATGTAGCAAATGGTGGGGATGATTGTGAAATGCTTAAAACTATTCCGCAAATAAATAATGGGCTATTGTTTAGAGATGCTGTACTAAATTATTTTAGCGGCTTAACTAAACAAGGCAAAAAAATTCCTGCAATCAATGAAAAAAGAGTAAGCAATGCAAACTAGACGAAAATTTTTACAACAAGCAGCCTTAGCCACAGGTGCAATACTTACCAGCAATAGTTTATTGGCAGAAATGCAAGCCGATGCGGCTGCAAATAGTTTAACCATCTTGCATACAAACGATGTGCATAGTAGAATAGACCCTTTTCCTATGGATGGCGGACGAAACCAAGGTTTAGGCGGTGTAGCGGCAAGGACCGATTTAATTAAAAAAATTAGAAGCCAAGAAAAAAATGTGCTCCTTTTAGATTCTGGAGATATTTTTCAAGGAACGCCTTATTTTAATTTATACAAAGGCGAACCAGAAATGAAAGCAATGTCTTTAATGGGCTATGATGCCGGTACAATGGGCAATCATGATTTTGATGCAGGATTAGAAAACTTTGCTACACAATTGCAGCATGGAAAATTTCCTATTTTATTATGCAATTACGATATGGTAGGCACACCCATGGAAGGCAAGTACAAACCCTACAAAATATTTAAAAAAGGAAAATTAAAAATTGGTGTAACCGGTGTAGGTATTGAGTTAAAGGGGTTAGTGCCAGAAAGTTTGTACGGCAATACAAAATATTTAGACCCTGTGCAAAATGCCAACACTATGGCTAGTAAATTAAAAAAAGAAGAAGGTTGCGATATGGTTATTTGCTTAAGTCATTTAGGCTACAAATACAAAGAAAATAAACTGAGTGATATAGAATTTGCCAAGCAAAGTGAGCATATTGATTTGATATTGGGAGCTCATACACATACATTTATGGATGTGCCAGAAACGTACACCAATAAGTTGGGTAGCTCAGTGTTAATAAATCAGGTAGGGTTTGCAGGAATTATACTGGGACGATTGGACTTTACCTTTGGAAAAACAGATAAAAAAAACCTAGCAAAAGCCCATTCTGTGGTAGTAGGGAAAAAAACAAATGAATAAAAAATTTTTTTTTCAACAAATTGTTAGATATTCGCTGTCCTGCAAAACTTTTTTCAATTTAACCTGAAAATTGTTAGGTAGAAATTCCAAAGAAATTTAATAAAATAACTCAACATATAAATTGCTTAAGAACTAATGGATAAGGCTTTTGAAAAAGTATGGGCTAATTGCTTAGATATTATTAAAGATATTGTAGAGTGGCAACACTATAAAACTTGGTTTGAACCCATTAAACCAGTTGCTATAAAAGAAAAAATATTAACCATACAAGTACCAAGTCAATTTTTTTATGAGTATCTTGAAGAGCATTATATATCTCTTTTAGCAAAAACCTTAAAAAGAGAATTAGGGAAAGATGCACAATTAGAATACAGGATAATGGTAGATAGTGGCAACAATAAAAATAAACCACTAACTACAGATATTCCTGGCCAAGGTTATAAATCATATTCAAACAACGAAATGGATTTTCCTTTAGTCATAAATAACCCAGTTAAAAATCCGTTTGTAATACCGGGGCTAAAGAAAATGCAGATTGATCCGCAATTAAATCATGCATATACATTTGATGCTTTTGTAGAAGGCGATTGTAATAGAGTAGCCCGTAGAGCAGGAAAAACCGTAGCAGAAAAACCAGGCACAACATCTTTTAACCCTTTGGTAATTTATGGTGGCGTAGGCCTTGGTAAAACACATTTAGCACAAGCCATAGGTAACGAGGTAAAAAGGTTGCATAGCAATAAAGTGGTGTTGTATGTAAGCAGTGAAAAATTTATTAATCAGTTTATAGATCATGGACGTAATGGTGCCATCAACGATTTTATACATTTTTATCAATTGATAGATGTGTTAATTATTGATGATGTACAATTTTTTAATAGGGCAGAAAAAAGTCAAGATGCTTTCTTCTCTATTTTTAACCATTTACACCAAAGTGGCAAACAGCTTATTTTGACGAGTGATAAGCCACCAAAAGATTTAGAAGGTGTACAAGAAAGATTATTAAGTCGTTTCCGCTGGGGGTTAAGTGCCGATTTGCAAATGCCAGATTACGAGACCAAAATTGAAATCTTAGAAAAAAAGATGAAAAATGATGGTTTGGAAATGCCTAAAGAAGTAGTAAAATACATTGCTTACAATATAAATAGCAACGTAAGAGAGCTAGAAGGAGCATTAATTTCATTATTGGCACAATCTTCGCTAAATAAAAGGGAAATAGACCTAGAATTAGCTAAAAAAGTGTTACGAAATTTTGTAAAATCATCCAGTAAAGAAATTACCATAGATACCATTCAAAAAATGGTATGTGAATATTTTGATGTGCCTTACGATAAGCTTTTACAAAAAACTCGTAAAAGAGAAATTGTACAAGCAAGGCAAATAACCATGTTCTTAGCCAAAGCCTTTACCAAAAACTCGTTAAAAACCATTGGAGAGCATTTTGGTGGTAGAGACCATACCACAGTAATACACAGTTGCCAAACCGTAAAAGATTTAATGGACACCGATACGTTATTTAAAGAAAGTGTGGTGGAGTTGCAACAGAAAGTGCAGTTAGCGGCAATGTAAAAAAATAATTTTATTAAAATAGTAAAAGCGATTATCAGATTTGATGGTCGCTTTTTTTGTGAGTTACAATATTGGTCTGCAATTTTTTAACAGTAACTCTTGTCTTTATAAAATAACTGCGATGGCAAAAAAATATTTTAACCTTTCGTCTTGGTACCGCCTTGTCTCCAGAAAAGCGGCATTAAAGGGAAAAACTATTTTTTATAATATGTAGTATAACAGTGTACAGTATGTGTTTAAATTTGTAATATAAACAACGCAAAAACTAACTTAAAAAATTAAATCTATCTGTTCATATTAGTATTTTTTAAATAAATTAATTTTGGAATATAATTTTAATAATTGCTAAATTTTTTTAAAATCATAATTTAATGTTATGTTACATTTTAAACCCAATTACAATAAATTCTTAAAATTTACAGACAATCTAAACCAACTTATTTTTTTTAACATTGATATTTGCAGTAAGAAGTGTTAAGAAAAAGGTTGCTTAGTCTGAACTAACATGAAAAAACTATTTTCATTATTATTTTGCAGTATTTCTTTTAACTGCATCAGTTTTATTTATGCTCAAAGCCTTAGTATTGAGGAGTCAAAAAAAATTCTCAGCAACAATAAATGGCTTATCAGCAGAACAGAAGAAGGCGGAGAAAGAGTAGACGTTGCGAAAGAAATGCAAGGGCAAAAATTTGTCTTTAAAACGGATGGCACAGTGTATGTTTATTTACCCTCAGAAAAGGAATCAGATGTTCCAAGAGGAAAATGGGCTATTACAAAAACTCATATTACCATAAGTGTGGGAGTAGGTCAGGAGGAAGTAAGGTATTTGTACAGGTTAGAAAAAGCCTCGGTTTATTATTTATATCTTGAGGATAAAGATGATGAAGGATACACCTTTACCGGTGTTTATAAACAGGCTGAAAAAATAGAAAACACCCGAACTGCAGTTTCGGTACCGGCGGATAATAAACACAGTTTAAATTATTTTAGCGGTCCAGGTTTTGATGAGCAATGGTATTTTTCTTACACCAAAGGAGAGAAAATAAATACCCAACGCTGGAAACTAAGAAAATCTTTCCCTGCAACGG
>JANNWD010000477.1:0-3368 GCA_031408315.1 Bacteroidota bacterium | reverse complement strand
GTTGGTATTGCTGCATTGCTGCAAGATAATTGATAATGTGATAATTTGCTAAAATGCTAATTTGCTAATGGGTGCTAAATAAATTAACAAATTTGAGTGTAGGAATTGTAAAGTATGTTTTTATATAAAATAGTTTAATACAAATGGGCTTTCTATCGTACAGTAAAAGTTCCCAAATGGTATACCGATGAACGGATTGCGACGCCAATGAAGCCCAATTGAAAATATATGGTTGGTATCAAAAATCCCTAAAACGTAAATCTTAGCACTATAAACTGGTGTATCTTTGCTTATCAATAAAAAATAAATCACTCTACAAAGATTGAGGTGTAAAAGCCCCTCTCTTTTTGGAGGGGGGTTGGGAGTGAGGTTATGAGTAAAAAAGGTAAAGTTTTAGTGGCAATGAGTGGCGGTATAGATAGTACCGTTGCCGCTTTAATGCTTCATAAAGAAGGTTATGAAGTGATTGGTATTACTATGAAAACTTGGGACTATGCTACAAGTGTTGGCACCACAGGTAAAAAAGAAACAGGCTGTTGCAATTTAGATAGTTTTAACGATGCTAGGCAAGCGGCGGTGCAACATGGGTTTCCGCATTTTATTTTAGATATAAGAGATGAATTTGGCGATGCTGTTATTGAAAATTTTGTAGAAGAATATTTGGCTGGTCGTACACCCAACCCATGCGTTATGTGCAACACACATATAAAGTGGAGGGCATTGCTAAAAAGAGCCGATGCATTAGGCTGTGATTTTATTGCTACTGGGCATTATGCCACCGTTCATCAACACACCAATGGCAGATATTTTATACGTAAAGGAATTGATGATACCAAAGACCAAAGCTATGTGCTGTGGGGTTTGCAGCAAGATTTGCTGAGTAGAACTTTGTTGCCATTAGGCACATATCATAAAACCGAAATACGCCAAATGGCACATGATTTTGGCTACCCAGAGTTGGCTAAAAAAAGTGAGAGTTACGAAATTTGTTTTGTACCCGATAATGATTATAGGGGTTTCTTAAAACGTAAAGTTGAGGGGCTTGAAGAGCAAGTTGCCGGAGGGCATTTTGTTGATAAAACAGGTAAAATTTTGGGTACACATAAAGGCTATCCTTTTTACACAATTGGGCAAAGAAAAGGGTTGGATATTGCTTTAGGAAAACCTGCTTTTGTTACCGAAATAATACCGGAAAATAATACCGTTGTTTTAGGTGATGAGGAAGATTTGAACAGAAGTGAAATGAACGTAACCAAAATAAATTGGATAAAATACGATGGCTTAACTGATGGTATGGAAGCTATTACCAAAATACGCTATAAAGATAAAGGTGCAATTAGTAACCTATATACATACGAAAATGGACTAAAAGTTCGTTTCTATACCGATGTTAAAGGTATTGCTCCTGGGCAAAGTGCTGTTTTCTACGAAGGCGATGATGTAATTGGCGGTGGAATTATACAAAGAGAAATGCCTATTTAAACCAAAAAGCAGCCTTTTTTCGTACATTAGCATCTTATATTATTAAATGTGTAATCACTACAAATGAAAAATAATAAGTATTTAAGTATGGTGTTTGTTGCATTAGCAGCTATTGTTTTGTACGCCTGTTCAAAAAGTACAGATACTACTACTTTTAAATCGGCCAAAAGTTATGTAAGTGCTGCAAAAGGCAAATTCATTATTTATAAGTTAGATAGTATTGTTACTCGTTCTTTTGGTAGTGGTTTTCAAACATCAACTTATACCGTTAAAGATAGTGTGGTAGATGTTTTTACCGATAATACAGGAAGAGAAGCATTTAAAATATACAGATATATCTTAAACGCTAACGGAACTTGGACAAGCACCAATACATTTGTACTTTCCCCACAAGATAATAATGTAGAATATGTAGAAAATAATTTGCGTTATATAAAATTGATAAGCCCTATAGCAGATGGTAAAGAGTGGAAAGGAAATACGTATGTAAATCAATCCCCTTTTTACGTTAATACATCTTTTCCTAGTTGGACGTATAGATACACCAATGTAGATGCAGCTAAAACGTATGGCACACAAAGCTTTCCTAAAACAATAACTGTGCTGCAATACGATAGTATGGAGAATAAACCCTTTAATAAAAATGTATATAATTTTTACGATAAAGGATACGAAGTGTATGCCGAAAATGTAGGTTTAGTGTACAGAGATATTATGAGTTGGGAGTACCAAGTATTTACACACTTTAACAACTGTAAATTAATAAAACCAAAAGCAAGTGGTGTTGGTAATGATACTACTAGTGTTAACTGTAACGACCCTTTAACCAATTGCGATTCTTTAATGCAACGACCTAATCATAAAGTTAATTGCGATACCATTATTGATCGTTTTTATTATAATGGCTATGGAATTAAGCAAACCGTGTTAAGTCATAATTAATTTTATTTTAAATGAGTAAAGAGCTTATCATAGAGAAAACGCTTAAGGCAATACATCAACTTCCCGAAGAAAAAGCTGAAGAAATTTCAGACTTTGCCGATTTTGTTTTTAAGCGGTACGAAGAAAATATAGTTCAAACTGGCATTAATAAAATGGTTGCTGAAAGCAAGGCTTTTGAATTTTTAGAGAACGAAGAAGAGTTGTACGTTGTTTCTGATTTAAAAGTAGTGTATAATGACTAAGGGAGATATTATTCTTATTACTTTTCCTTTTACCGATTTAAGTGGAAGCAAACTAAGACCAGCAGTAGTTATAGCAGCTGATAAACTAGACTGTACTTTATGTTTTATTACTACACAACTTCAATGGCAAGAAACTACAGATGTTACACTATTGCCTAATTCTACTAGTGGAATAAGAAAAGAGTCTTTAATTAGAACAAATAAAATTGCTACGCTAGATAAAAAATTAGTTAAAGGGTTGTTGGGTATATTATCTCCACTCGAGCTTTCAGATTTAAATAATAAACTAAGATTATTTCTTTCACTCTAATAATAATCAATAAATCTATTTCAACATACAAAATGTACTAAAATCGGTACTAGGTATTTTTTGTACGCCTAAATTTCTCAACATGGTTACCAACTGCCCTCTATGATATGTTGCATGATTAAAAATATGCAACAACATTTGGTAGGTAGGTAATTTAAATTGCTCTTTTTGCCGAATAAAAGCAAATACATGTTGCAATTGTGCTTCAGTGCATCCATCTATCCACTCTTTCCATTGTACACTTTGTTTATTAAGATTGTTAACCAACGCTGTAAACGAGCCCTCAAATTTTTCGCTTTCTATAATTATATGTTCAACTAATTTATGGCGTTTCCACCAAACTTCCTCTGCCAGCCACATATGTTGTATGGTTTTGTATAAAGTAGGGAAAC
>JANNWD010000476.1:0-14576 GCA_031408315.1 Bacteroidota bacterium | reverse complement strand
ATTAATTTTACAGCATCTGGCACATCATAACCTGTAACATCTACTGGCTCTGCATTTGCTTGAGCAATTTTTATAATTTCGTCATCTACTTTTAAATCGCCTTGTTTCCATGCTGGCCCACCACTAATTAAACTAGCAATTTTTATTTTTCCATCTTCTTCCTTTAATTGAGCACCAATACCAAAAAAACTACCACTCATACTTTCGTTAAACGAACGCATATCTACAGGTGCATAATAAGTAGTATGAGGATCCATTGTAGCAGTAATAGCATTTATGAAAGTGCTAAAATTTTCTTCTTTGTTTTCTTTATTTATTTTAGTTGCAAAATATCTTGTCATTTGTTTACGCACTGCATCTCTTGCCTCTCTTTCTAAAGTAGTATCAAGCTTTGCTTTAAAAGGGATTTTATTGATGCTATCTGTTACGCTATTATATTTCCTTTTTGTTGAAATAGCTTTTTCTCTATCCTCTTGTAAATCTACAAACTTGCTAAGTACTAAATACTTTAAACGCTTACGCCAAGTATCTACTCTTTCAGATTCTGTTTTTGGGAAGCTTAATTTTTCAACATCTGTTTGTATTACCTCATCTTTTGTAAAATCAAATGGCTTTGCCAAAATATTAATAAACAAATTTGATGTTTCATTTAATTTTTTTAAATAAATATCGTTTACGTCAAAAAAAGATTTTATTTCTGCCCCATGAATTTCGTCATCAATTTTTATTTCGTATTTTTTTAATCCATCAATATCACTTTGCAAAAAAATATTTTTTTCATTATCTAAATCATCAATAAATTTTTTAAATACCAATTTAGAAAAATTATCATCTATTTTTTTGGGGCTGTAATGTCCTTCTTCTAAAATTATACCCACATTACGCAATACTTTTGCGTATTTACTTTTTGGATTATCGTTTTCATTTTTTCCTTGGGTGCTAAATGCAATAAATAAACTGGCAGCCGTAAGCACCAGAAATACCGGTAAAAATTTTCTACTCATAATAAAAGTTGCAATTTTTTGCATCCGTAAAAATAACGTAATTGTGTTGGTTTTAGTTTACCAAGTGTGCTTTTATGCCAATAATATTTTGTTAAAGCAACTTAGTGGTAAATAATGGGTATGAATGGTAATAAAAAAGATGACATCTTAAAAAGATGTCATCTTACATTTTGGGTAATCGAGGGGGCTCGAACCCCCGACCCTCAGAATCACAATCTGATGCTCTAACCAACTGAGCTACGACTACCATTTATTGGGCTGCAAAAATAACGTAAAACACCTTTGGTACAAAATAACATTTTGAGCAACTTTACAAATACTGTTTCTTTGCTACTAAAATGATTACTAAATGAGTTGGACAAATTATATAATACCTGTATTATTTTCTGCCTTTACTGGCTGGGTTACCACTTGGATTGCCATTAAAATGTTATTTCATCCTCGTAAGCCAATAAATATTTTGGGCTTTAAACTACAAGGCATCTTTCCAAAAAACCAACAATTAATTGCACAAAAATTAGGGCAAGTTGTAAGTAAAGAGTTTTTATCGTTTGCCGAAATTGAAGCAAAAGTGATTAACCCGGATAATTTAGAAAAACTAAAGCCAGAAATTGAGGCACACATTGATACTTTTTTAAGAGAGAAATTAGTGAAATTATTCCCAATGCTTTCCATGTTTATAGGCGATAAGACTATTAACCAGCTTAAGTCTGCTTTTTTACTTGAGTTAGAAAATCTGTTCCCAATACTTATGAAAAATTACATGAAAAAATTGGAAAGTGATTTGGATTTAGAAAAAATTGTAACCGAAAAAGTAGCCAACTTTTCTTCGGAAAAATTAGAAGATATTTTAAACCAAATTACCAAAAAAGAGTTTCAGTTTTTAGAAGTAATTGGCGGCGTATTTGGTTTACTTATAGGAATAGTACAAGTTATATTTAGTCATTTGTTTTAATCTTTAACAATTAATTTACAATAACTGCAACTCCACAAGTTATTTTGCCACTCATAACATAGCTACAAAAGAGTAAACTTTTTTGTCATTATTTTGTCATAATGAAGATTATGATAAAGTTTAAATTAGTACACAGCATAATAGCCTTATTATGCCTTACCACAGTTGTTAATGCTCAAATGCCTGGCGGAATGAGGGGCGGCGGACAAAGCATGAATGTTGGTCGTTTTTACGGGAAAATTATTGATGTAAATGGTAAGGCAGTTGAACTAGCCTCTGTTCAACTCATCCAAAACAAAATGGATACAGTTACAAAAAAACGTAAAGATGTTGTAATTGGAGGAATGCTTACCACCAAAAAAGGAGAATTTAGTATAGAGAATTTGAGTGTAATGGCAACATACAAACTTAAGATTACTGCCATCGGCTACAAAACAATTGAGCAAAAAGCAGCTTTTGAAATGAATATGGCCAACGCCAAAAATGGAGATATGAGCAGCATGTTAAACGCTGTTGATAAAGATTTAGGTAATATTAAAATAGAAGTAGACGCCCAAGTAATGCAAGGCGTTGTTGTTACCGCTACTTCTCCTGGGCTTGTTATGAATATTGATAGAAAAGTGTTTAATGTAGAAAAAAACTTAACAAGTGTAGGTGGCACAGCGGTTGATGTTATGAAAAATGTACCGGGTGTAAATGTAGATATTGATGGTGGTGTAACCTTACGAAATGCAGCCCCACAAATATTTGTAGATGGAAGACCAAGTACACTTTCGTTAGACCAAATACCTGCCGATGCTATTGCCAGTGTGGAAATTATTACCAACCCTAGTGCAAAGTTTGATGCCAGTGGCGGTGGTAGCGGTATTTTAAATGTTGTATTAAAAAAGAATAGAAAAGCTGGCTATAATGGAAATGTAAGAGCCAGTATTGATAGTAGAGGAAGGCCAGGCGGTGGCGGGGATTTTAATATTAAACAAGGTAAAATAAACTTTTTTGCAAATGCAAATATTGGGTTTCGTAAATCTATTAGCTGGGTAAATAGCGATCAAACGTTATTTTCTGCCAACAGTAAAACTATTATTAATCAAAGTAATAATCCAATTAATAAAGGGGTATTTGGTTTTGCAAGAATGGGTATGGATTATTTTTTAGATAACAGAAATACAATAACTATTGGTGGAAGTTTTGTAAAGGGACAATTTAAAAGCAACGACTATATTAATATAAGCAGAGATACGATATTTAACTCTGGGTTTATAGTAGACGAAGGTGGTTATAGAGAAACAAAAAATATTGGTAATTTTAGAAATATAGGTGGCTTGGTTAGTTTTAAACACAATTTTGCTAAAGCAGGTAAAGAGCTTACTGCAGATATTAATTATAATACAGTTAAGAATGACAATACAGGTGATTTTGCTACACAAATAGCTAATGTATTACAATCTTCAATTTCACCGACACTTTACGAACAAAGTTTGGGTGGAGGTAATACTAAATTTTTAACTATACAAACAGATTTTGCAAATCCTATTACTACTAAAAGCAAAATTGAAATGGGTGTACGTGATGCTTTTAGAAAATTTGAAAGCTTTAACAATAATTATAGAAAAACAAACATTAATGATCCTTTTACAATACTACCAGGATTTAGTAGTAATTATGAATTTAATGATAGAGTTTTAGCAGCGTACACTACTTATAGTTTACAACATAAAAAGTTTACATACCAACTAGGCTTACGATTAGAAAGCTCGGAGTATAATGGAACATTACTTACAACAAACCAAAAATTTAGCAACCAGTTCCCTATAAGTCTTTTCCCAAGTGCATTTTTAACGTATAAAATTACGGATAAGCAAGATGTACAATTAAATTATTCAAGAAAAATTAATAGACCTAATTTTTTTCAACTAATTCCTTTTTATGACTACAGCGACCCTGTAAATATTAGTGTTGGTAATCCTAATTTAATTCCTGAGTTTACGAATTTAGTTGAGCTTGGTTATCAATATCAAATAAATAAAAACCACAGTATTTTGGCAACTGCTTATGGAAGAATTACTAATGATTTAATTACTCGTTATCAATATAAAGATAAAAATATTCTTGACCCTACAAAAGATTCTTTAGCATACACATCGTACATTAATGCAAATAGTGCTAACACCTTTGGTTTAGAATTAACGAGTAAAGACAAGCTAGCCAAATGGTGGGATGTAACTACTAACTTAAACTTATTTAATACCTCATTAAAAGCTGGAACTGTTGTTGGCGGAGGTTCAAATTCGCAATTTAGTTGGTTTGCTAAAATCAATAATAATTTTAAACTACCTAAAAACTTTTCTATACAATTAAGTGGCGATTACCAAGCCAAAACAATTTTGCCAGCTGGTAGTACCGGCGGTGGTGGTAGAGGTGGTATGATGTTTGGTGGCAGTGGTGGATTTGGACAAAGCCAAAGTGGTGCACAAGGCTATATTAAGCCTAATTACGGAGTAGAGATTGCTATTAGAAAAGATTTTTTAAAAAATAATGCAGCCTCCTTAACATTACAAATGAATGATGTGTTTAGAACTAAAGTAAACGCAACACATGCCGAAAGTGCATTTTTTATACAAGATAATTTCCGCCGTAGAGATCCTCAAGTATTACGCCTAAACTTTGCATGGCGTTTTGGTAAAATGGATGTATCGTTATTTAAGCGTAAAAATATGAAAGGCGAAATGGAAGGAATGCAAAATGCATCGCAAGGTATGGGGCAATAATATTTATACCCAAAATAAAAAAGTGCTAAAGTTTAAAACTTTAGCACTTTTTTATGCTTTCTTTTTAGGCAATGTTGCAGCATCAGGAATTTTACAACATTTAGGCAATCTTTTATATGCCGTTTCTTCCGCTTCAATATCATCTGCCACATAACCAAGGTTGGCAATGGCCGCTTTTAAATTTTCTTTATTTGTTCTATCGGTAAGATAAGTAAAGGTTATCTCCTTTTTTTTGGCATTAATTTTAAGCATTGTTACCCCTTCTTCTCTTGATAAAAGCAATTGTAATTTTTCAATACACTCATCGCATTGTTGTAAAGTGGGTGTTTTAATAACTACCTTTTCACTCACTTTCATTTGAGCAGAGGTAGATAATACAAAACCTAGCAAAGCAACTACTGTAAATTTTATTTTTTTCATAATTTAAAATTATCAAATTCCGTTCCAACCTACAGGGTTAGCTTGCCAATTTAACAAAGTATTTTGTTGCTCAGCCGTTACAATGCCTTTTTCTATAGCTAACTCAATTAAGGTTGCATAATTGGTAAGCGATTTATATGGAATTTCAGCGGCTTTAAAAGCTTCATCTGCAACAGCAAATCCATAATTAAAAATACTAACCATGCCCACAACTTCTACCCCTGCAGATTTTAACACATCGCAAACTTGTAAACTACTTTTACCTGTGCTAATTAAATCTTCTATAACCAACGCCTTTTGTCCAGCCTCATAAAACCCTTCTATTTGATTGCCCAAACCATGTTCTTTTGGTTTAGGCCTAACATAGATGTAGGGCATTTTTAATTGATCGGCAGCCATTGCTCCCCATGCAATACCTGCGGTGGCTACACCTGCTAAAATATCGGCATCGGGAAATTGCTCAAAAATTACATTACACATTTCGCTTTTTATAAAATCTCTTATGTATGGGAAAGATAAAACTTTACGATTATCGCAGTAAATAGGGCTTTTCCAGCCGCTTGCCCAAGTAAACGGTTGTTGAGGACTTAATTTAATTGCATTACTTTGTAAAAGTTTTTCGGCAACAGCTTTTTCATTTGTCATGCCGCAAATTTGTGGCTACAATTTTAAAAATAGAAATTTTATTATGCACATTAAAATTTACTTTGATGATAAGCCTGTTTTTCTTTGTACCGAACTTACGGCAGAGCTAAATGAAATTTTGCACCATCCCGATGCCGTTTTTATAGATGAATTTTCGGCAAATGCTATTAAAAGTTTATTACATGAAATTATAAAACCCCAGTTTCATGCTGGTGTGGTGTTACACAATAATTTAGATGATTTAAAAAAAGCATTCTTTAAAAACTTTACTGCAATTGAAGCTGCTGGTGGAGTTGTAGAAAATGAAAGCAATCAAATTTTATTTATTGAACGCCTTGGCAAATGGGATTTACCCAAAGGCAAAATTGAAAAAGGCGAAAATGAAAAACAAGCTGCTATTAGAGAAATTGAGGAAGAAACTGGCGTAACACATCTCACCCTAAAAAATAAAATTGGCGAAACTTACCACACTTATACCGCTTTTGGAAAACACTTTATAAAAAACACTCACTGGTTTTATTTAACCTGTACAAATGAGCAAAAACTTACACCACAAATTGAGGAAAATATTACTGCTATTAAATGGGTAGATAAAAATGCGATGGAAACACAAATGAGTAATACCTATCCTTCTATAAAAGATGTTTTGAATGCCTTTTACAAATCATAAAAATACCTTGTTCTATTTATCTTTAAATCTCGTAGTATACCCGATTTTGGACTGATGGAAATATTGAAATAATTATTTCCTCTACTAGCAGATAAATTCATACTCATTTGCCAGCAGTGCATTTCTCTTGTTAAATACATACTTATTAAACCCAATTCTTTTCGTGTAATATCAAAAGAACCATTTAAACCTATTTGCCATTTTGGTGTAAGATTTAGTGAACCACCCCCACTAATATTTTGACTAAAATCAGTTCTATACCCAACATAGTTTGTATTTCTTGTTCTATTAAATTGTAAACTGTAAGCAAAATTTACACTCCATGGAATATTAAAATTGGCGTATTGCCCAGGGTTGTTGGTTATGTAGGCAGCCTCCTGTTGATACTCATCTAATGGCATACCACTTATAGGATTAGTTAGTACTTGTTGATTATTTAATTGATTGGGTTGTGGTTCTTTTTTATCTCCTCCCTTAAACGAACTTGATACAGAAACATTACCATTGGTAAGTGTACCAAGACTCCAAGGTTTTTTTGCCCAAATTAATTTATCAATAAAATCGCCATTAGCATTGGTTTGATAAGGCATGCTACTTGCATTTGCATTTATAGAAATTTTATCAAATAAATTTGTTCTAAACGAAATTGAAAGTGGTGTAATCTTAAACGAATCTTGTAAAAAATTATACCCGCCATTTATACTAAACCCATCTATTAATGTTACTTTTTTTACTGCATCAGCACTAGTGTCTTTTCTATTTTTAACTTTCATTTGTAGTACATTATCAATACCAAAACTTAAACCGCCAAATTTACCCTGCCCAAAGCCGCCAAAAATACTTCCATCATAAATTGAGGCAAATGTTTTGTTACCAAATGTATCTATTTGAAAATTTTGAAAGGTATAACCATTCATATCTGGCTTATAATTGGCACTAATGCTAGGGCGTATTTCGTGGCGAATGGCTTGTATTTTACTATTCTTTTTAAAACCAATCATACCAAAAATACGAGTAGTTACACCCATACCAAATTGCATTTCTCTTGCCGTATAAAACCCTTTTTTAATAACCGAATCTACTTTTTTTGTACTGGCATTCCAAGTACGTAATAATTGTTGTTGAAACCATCTTTCCTGATAACTTATACTAGGGGCAAATTGAAAAGCACCAACAGCAGGCAAGGATAATGTAATAGGAACACTATGGTTAGCTCCCCATTGTAACTTATCAATAAATTGCTTTGCAATATTACCAGCAGTGTCGTAAAAAGAAGATAAACTTTTTGCATTGGTATTTAATGCTACCCCAATATTTTCGTACCACTTATAGTCCCCTATTCTTTCCCCTTTTCTAAACGGATAAAGTGTATTTACATTAAACGCAACATCGGGTAAATTAATTTGTATAAATTTTAAGTTTACATTTTGATTATGATTGGCAGATATGGAAATATTGTAAGGCTTATCTTTCCAAACTTTAGCATACGTAATAGATGAACCAAAATTGTTGTTAAACCTACGCTGTGGGCTATTTGGTACCGATTGATTAAAACGGCTACTCCCTGCATTTACATTAGCACTGAACGAAACGCCAGGGCGGCTTTTGGTATCGGCACTGTGGTTCCACCTAAAATTGAACCCACGGTTGCCGCTTTTATCTAAATCTCTTAAATGCTGAATATCTAATGTAAAATCGCCTCTGTATCTGTATAATTTGTAGTACCGTGGACTAATATTTGCCGTCCAACCTCCGTAAGAGTATATTGTTCCTCTTGTAACCACATCCCAATAATCATTAATCACTTTATAATAGCCAATTCCTTCTAATGCTAAACCTAATTCGGCGTTAGCCGTAAATGTTGGTGCAATTAATCCACTATGCCTTCCTTGGCTTAATGGATAAATGCCAAAGGGCAAAACAACTGGCACAGGTACTCCTTCAAACTCCGGATGTACAGGCCCTGTAAACGCCATTTTCTTATTAATGAACTTTACTTTTTTACTTACAAATGCAAAGTGAGGAGTATCTAAATTACACGTAGTAAATCTTGCAAAATTTGCATAAAAAACATCGGCATTTACTTTTTTAATTGTTTTTGCATACACATACATTTCGCCTTGCTTTGTGTAAGTGCCTTTAGTTTGTCCTTTACCCGTTTTCATATTAAAACGAATAGTATCTGCCACACTATTAAAATCGGCCTGGTTAAAAATAGGCATACTAACCACATTGCCGTTACTATCTTTTACTAAATAAGCACTTACCAAGCTGGTGCTTTGATCAAACTCAATATGTGGTGCAATTAATTCATTATCACTGTAGTTCACTTTTGTTTCTTTACCATACAAAATCATTTTTTTTGTCGGTATATCTAATACCATCGAATCATCGGCATGGTAAACCACTGGAGCATCCAACGAATCCTTTGAAATTCTATATTGTAGCGTATCTACTTTAGGAACAATAGTTGTATCATTTTTTAGTGTGGTAAATTTTTTTAGGCTAAACCTATCATTTGCAATTAGATTTTTTGGGATAGTATCATTTGTTAAAGAAGGTTTAATTTTTTGTTGTGCATATACCACCCCATTTGTATACAACGTTAAAGTTGCAAACAGCAATAGCCATACGCCGCCAAAAATGTATTTTGCCTTACCTTTGTACCTATCATTCATAGTTGTGGTGGCAAAAATAGCCAATATAACAGAATGTAAATGTGAATAATAATATAATTACTAACCCCCTCATAAACCTTTATATATGATTAAAAACAAAGTGCTTGCAATTGGTTGTTTTGCTGCTTTGCATTTGTTAATGTTTTCTAGTGCTTTTGCCCAAGCCCCTAAAAAAATAAAAACTATTATTGTAGATGCTGGGCATGGCGGTACAGATGTCGGAGCCAGTGGACAATATGAAAATAGTTTGCGTAGCAAAGAAAAAGATGTTACCCTAGGTATTGCCTTAAAATTAGTGGCAGAGTTAAAAAAACAATTCCCCGATATTAATGTAGTGCCTACCCGTACTACAGATGTATATCATTCAGTAACAGAGAAAGCCAAAATAGCCAATGATAATAAAGGCGATTTGTTTTTATGCATTCATGCCGATAGTGGTCCTTTAAAAACAGGCAAAAGGCAAGTAGGAACTAGAGAAGAAACTAGATATAAAATAACCTATACAGGAAAAGGAAAAAGAAAGAAAAAAATATCAACCCCATATTATGTAACCGTTCCAGTGTACGAATATTTTAAAATGCCGTTGACAAGGAAAGGTACAAGTGTATGGATACTAGCACCACATAAAGCAGAAAGTAAAACATCTGCCATACAAAAAGAATTTGACGAGGTAGATTTTGAAAATGTGAATGCTGATACAAGTTTCAAACCTTTAAGTGTAACATCTGCTCCCTTTAAAACATTAGCCAATATTTATGCAAAGCGATATTTTGAACGTAGCGATAGATTGGCTACAATGGTAAACGATGAAATTGCAGAAACTGGTAGAGAGGCTTTAGGTGTATTTCAACGCCAAGTGGGCATTCACGTATTACAAGCAACAAATATGCCAGCTATTTTGGTGGAAACTGGTTTTATTAACACCCCAGAAGATGAACGGTATATCAACAGCCCACAAGGGCAGCAAGAGATTGCCGAAGCCATTACAAAAGCGGTAAAAACCTACAAAGAACAAGTTGAAAAGGTAAATGGAACCAATACAAATACACCTACTGCTCCAAAAGATGATACGCCTACACCAATTGCTATAAGTAGCCGCCCAGTAAAAGAAATAAAAGCAATACAAGTAAAAAGCAATACCCTTAAAATAGATATTTTAGATGATGCAGAAATTGATAATGACATTATAAGTGTATATTTTAATAAAGTATTAATTGTAGATAAAAAAGCACTTACAGCAAAAGCATTTAGTTTTACTGTAAATTTGGTTGAAGGAAAAACAAATGAATTAGTGTTGTATGCAGAAAACTTAGGCAGTATAGCACCAAACACAGCACTAATGGTTATAAACGATGGAACAACTAAATATGAATTAAAATTGAGTAGCGATTTTAAAAACAATGCCTCAGTGAAGTTTGAAATAAAGAAATAAAAAATAGAATAACTGCTATGAAAATATCTAACGAAACAAAAATTGGTGTACTTACTGTAATTGCTATTGCCTTATTATATTTTGGGTTTAGCTTTTTAAAGGGTAAAACTTTTTTTAGTAAAGATCATAAGCTTTTTGCCAAATACGAAAACGTACAAGGGCTATTAAAAAGTAATCCTGTTTATGTAAATGGTATGCAGGTGGGTTCTGTTTTTGATATTCAGTCAGATGCTACAATGAAAGAAATTTTAGTAACCATCAACCTTACTAAAGATGTAAACTTGCCTAATAATTCGTTAGCAGTTATAAAACCTAATCCGCTTGGCAGTACAAGTATTGATATTAAATTAGGAAATGCTACGGCTTATTTAAAAAAAGTAGATACTATTAAAACCCTTGCTAGTGCTGGCATTATGGATGCAGCGTTAGAAAGAATTGACCCGATTTTAGGAAAGGTAAAAAGTGCCGTACAAGCATTAGATTCGGTTTTAACCAATATGAATAGTGTGGTAGATGCCACAGCAAAAGCTAATATACAAGGTATGTTAGCCAATTTAAATACTACCACGGCAAGTTTAACATCATCATCAGCATCGTTACAAACATTATTAAATACACAAACTGGTGCATTAGCAAAATCGTTAAATAATGTAAGTTCTTTTACAGGAAATTTAGCCAACAACAATGATAAGTTAACATCTGTAATGAGTAATTTAGATAAAACCACACAAAATTTTAGCAAGCTAGATGTTGAAAAAACATTAACTACTTTAAATGGCACTATTACCGAATTAAAAAACACTGTTGGCAAACTTAATACGAATACTGGTACCGCTGGCTTATTATTAAACGATACAAAATTGTACAATAATCTTACAGCCACATCCAACAAATTAAATTTATTGTTAGATGATTTTAAAACAAATCCTAAGCGTTACATCTCCTTCTCGGTTTTTGGTAAAAAAAATAAAGGAACAGCTTTAATGGTGCCATTGCCAGATACGGTTAATGCTCCATATATTAACCTTAAGCAACAATAAATGGTGAGTGGTGAGTAGTGAACAGAGAGAGATCTAACTAGTGTACTTATTACTTTGTACTAATTACTCCCTAAAAACTTTACCATTCTATTATAAAATTATTGTGCAAATTGCATTCTATAAATCAACTAGCATACTGCATTGAAGCATACTACTTACTTTTTACTACTTTTTTTATTAGGCATTGTTGCAAAAACTACAGCCCAGCAAGTAATTGCTCCACCAAGCCCTAGCGATACTATGAGGGTAATTTTTATAAAACAAGCCCTTAGCTTACGAGAAAAAAATATTGATAGCCTTACCAATATTAAAACTGGTGCTGGAGATGTAATAATTGTAGAAGGCAAAACCACCACCAATTGCGATAGTGTAGTGTATAACCAACGTACTAATATTTTAGAAGCATTTGGTAATATACACATTAACGATAACGATAGCATACACACTTACGCCCAATACTTACGCTACATTGGTTTAGACAGAATTGCTTACCTAAAAAAGAATGTACGCCTTACCGATAAAAAAGGAACATTATACACCGAAGATTTAGAATACAACTTACGAACAGGAGTTGCTACTTATAAAAATGGCGGCAGAGTGGTAAATGGTAATACAATTTTAACTAGTAAAGAAGGTGTGTATTATGCCGATACAAAAGATATTTATTTTAAAAAGAATGTGCTTTTTAAAGATGAAAACAATACCATTATAACCGATAGCCTTTTGTATAATTTAAAAACAGGTATTGCTACTTTTATAACTGCTACAAAGATTAAAAGTAAAGATGGTGTAGAAATTAACACAAGAAGTGGTACCTATAATTTAAAAACTGGCGAAGCTGTTTTTTTTGATGGAACTACATATAGAGATAGCACTCATTTCATGTCGGGTAAATCGATGGCTTTTGATAAAAAAACTGGTACAGTACAAATTGAAGGAAATGGGAAACTGGTAGATAGTGTTAACCAAGTTACAGTTTTAGGAGGTCAAATTTTTCTTGATACTAAGAAAAACTCATTTTTATCCACTCGTAAACCAGTTATGATTTTTTATAGAGATGGGGATAGCACTTACTTAGCTGCCGATACTATTTTTAGTGGTTTACGCAAATACGATAGTTTAGAAAGAAGAATGTCTATAAAGAATGATACATTAAAAAAAGTAGAAGTTATAGATGGTAGTAAATCAAAAGATTCCTCCATACGCTATTTCCTTGCCTTTCATCATGTACGAATATTTAATGATAGCCTACAAGCCGTAAGCGATAGCCTCCACTACTCTACTAGCGATAGTACCTTTAAATTATTTGGTACGCCAATAGTTTGGAATGCCGAAACACAGGTAACCGGCGACACCATACACATGTACACCGAAAATCAAAAACCCAAACGATTATATGTTTTTAATAATGGCATCATTATTAATAAAGCCAATAACGCAATGTATAACCAAATTGCAGGACGTACCATAAATAGTTATTTTGCAGCAGGGCAAATAGATTATGTAAGAGTAAAAGGCTCTCCTGCAGAAAGTATTTTTTACCCCTACGATAATGATAGTGCCTTTATTGGCATGAACCGCAGCAGCGGCGATGTTATTGATATTTATTTTGTAAAAAAAGAATTAAACAAAGTAAAATTTATAAACGATGTAAATGGTATTTTATATCCTCTCTCACAAATACCTGCCGATAAAAAAGAACTCAAAAACTTTAAATGGTGGAACAGTCGCCGCCCCAAAAACAAATTAGAATTATTTGAGTAATTCCTCTTTACATTTTTTAGCAAAGCCTTAACAGCTTTCTCCTAATTATTTTCGTTACCACAATTGAATAAATTGTGCTTGGCACAATATTGGTTAACTCAATTAAAAATTTAGTTATGAAGAAATACCTATTATCTTTTGCTGTTGCCTTATTATTTTCAACTATTGTTTTTGGGCAAGATGAATCTTCTTATAAAAATGCAATTGGTGTACGATTAGGAAGTAGTGTTCCAACTGTAAAAAGTGGTATTACGTACAAACATTTTTTAGCTAATAATAATGCTATTGAAGGTATTTTAAGTTTTGGAGATGGTACTGCTATTTGTGCTTTATACGAAGTACATAAACCCATAAACTCGGTTGAAAATTTGCAATGGTTTATTGGTGCTGGCGGCTATGTAGGTTTCAATAATAACAATAGCAATTTAGGAGCAGCAGGTATTGTTGGGCTTGATTATAAATTTGCCGCCATACCTTTAAACCTAAGCCTAGACTGGAAACCAGAGCTTAACATTATTAGCAAAGTGGGTTTTGAAGCTAGCGGTGTTGGCTTTTCAGCAAGGTTTACATTCTAACAAAAATTTAATTACTTTTTTTAGTCAACGCCAAATAATACTGATTACCTTTTTCTTCATCCTTATACTCTATTATTTCAATATTTTTTTCTTTGTAAAAAAAGGTATTTGTGTAATCTCCTTCCTTTTTTTGAGAAGGATTGCCTAAATACGTTTTATAAAAACTGCTAGATGAATTAATAACATCTTTGGTAAATAAGTTTTTAGTGTTTCCTAAAACCAAGTTTTTAAAATCATTAAACATTGTAATTCTGTCTATTCCAGTATTTCCATCATTCCATATTATGTATAACAAGCAGTTCCGCTTTTCGCCAGTGGTAGCGTTAATGTCATAAACATATAAACGTAATTCTTTTGTATCGTTATCATCCGTAGATTTTGTATTCCAAGCATCTTCTTCAATAATTAAGTTTTTATTTTGAGCTAACGCCTTTCTTGCTTCCACTTTTTTCATCCCTAAATAAACACCGTAAACAGAAACATTTGCTCCGTTCATCTTCTTTGTTGAAAATACATCAACCTTAGTAATTTCTTTTTTACTATTTTTTTGTGCAAAACAAACCGCAGTAGGCAATACAAAAACTAAAGCAATAAACACAAGTATCTTTTTCATTTTAATTTTTTT
>JANNWD010000475.1:0-7143 GCA_031408315.1 Bacteroidota bacterium | reverse complement strand
AGAAAATTAAAATTAGAAACAATTATTTAAAAACAACTGGATAAAAATTTAGTGCTACTTTTATTCATCGAAAACAACAAGCTCTTTGTGCAATTTTTAGGCCTAAACTAGGAAATTATAAAATCTGTTTTAGAGGGGTCAGTTTAGCTGGAATTTACAGTTAACAAGCATTACTTTTTTGTAACTATTATTAAGTTATTATTCATAGAATGCTTACTTATAAAAATTGAAGCATGGCCTCTGTTAAGATTTTCATATTTAAAGTTTAATTGATTAAATATAAATCCTTTCCCTCAAATTTGCATTATGCAACGTCGTTTTATTTATTTTATTAATCCTATTTCGGGTACCAAGGGTAAAGAATCTTTATTACAACTAATTAAAGAAAAAACTACTGCCCAAAACATTTCGTTTGAAATTTTGCATACTAACGCTGCTGGTGATTACGATTATTTAATTAAAAAAATTAACAAAGAAAACATAACAGATGTAATTGTTTGCGGCGGTGATGGTACGGTAAATAAAATTGGTAATGCCTTATTAGACGTAGATGTAAATATTGGAATTGTGCCAATGGGTAGTGGCAATGGCTTGGCATTGGCCGCAAAAATTAGTAAAAATGCAACTAAGGCTTTAGCCATTATTTTTAATGGCAATACTACATTAATTGATGGTTTTTTTATTAATGAAAAATTTAGCTGCATGCTTTGTGGACTTGGGTTTGATGCACAAGTAGCCCATGATTTTGCTAAACAAAAAAAAAGAGGGCTGTTTACCTATGTAAAACAGTCTTTACGAAATTTTTTAATTGCTAAACCTTACGAATTTACTTTATCGGTTAATAATAATAACATAAAAACCGAAGCCTTTTTTATTAGCATTGCCAACAGTAATCAGTTTGGAAATAACTTTACCATTGCCCCAAAAGCTAGTTTGCAAGATGGTTTATTAGATATTGTAATTATAAATAAAATGAGTAAAGCCAGAATGTTGTGGGCAATTTTAAAGCAATTAAAAGTTGGTGAAGTAAGACCTTATGAAGATAAAAAATATCATCGTACAGATATTGGCTATTTTCAAACGGCAAAATTATCTATACAAAACCCAAGCTTAGCCCCATTGCATATTGATGGGGACCCAGTGGAAACTACTACCAATTTTGACATTGAAATTATACCAAAAGCAATACGATTATTAATGCCTTAGATACTAATTTATTTTACCCCAAGCCCTTCCTTAATTTTTTGTAAACATTGTTGATTGTATGTATTGTAAAAAGATAATTTAATATCTCTTTTTTCTCTTGCCGTTAAATGAAAATTGAGTGCAGCACCTTGTTCCTCTTTTTCTGGAATGTACATTAGCGTTAATTGCTGTAAGCTGCTATCTAACTGTTTGTGCAAATAACTATATTGTTGTGTTATACTATAATCTTGTAGTTTAAACCAATTATGTTGCAGCATAGTGCCTGGTTTTATTAACACATCCGAAATGTTGCTATTTTCAAAAGGCCTATACCAATTGTCCTTGGGTCTATCTCTTAATTGTATTATTAACACACCACTGGTATTTTCTTTAATCCAATCGCTAAAATTTTCGATAAAGCGTAGGGTGGTTTCTTCGCCAAAATTATCTCGTAAGCCTGCATCCATTACATCAATTACAGGCTCGGTAGGTAGCCATACATTTGGTAAAATATAAGGGAATGTTGCATTCATCCGTAAAACAGTTAGCAAGCGAATATTATGTGGATTTTGTTTATGCAACAATGCTCCAAAATCAACAGCATCGGGGCTCACTGTAGTATCGTTGGTATATAATAATGGCTTCATCATAAAACTTAATGGCTGACTACAAACCATCATTTTTCTACCATCTCTACTAATCGTACTATTAAAAATAAGTAACGGTACGTTGGCTTTTTTTTCATCATCGGCAAAGTCTTTTATTTGTTTATTTAATAAGCCATCAGTATTTTCACCAAGTTGGTTTTCAAAAGCATAACCTCTATCTTTTACATATTTATAATTGCCCACACAAAAATTTTGTGCTGGTGCAAAAATATCCCTTGCAATCATAGATGAAAAAACAGGGTTCAATAAATCTTTAGTAATAGCATTTGTAAATTTTTCATGAGATAAATTATATCCAGGATCTGCATAATAATTATGCCGATACAACTCTCTATAATAAGTAGCTGCCAACATTCCACCGCTAGCACCACTAATTAAAAAAGTATGTTTCATTAATTCTCCATTTGTTGTGCTATCCATTTTTTGTAATGTATTCATAACAAAAGTTGCACTACGTAAACCACCGCCACTTACATTTATAAAAATCATTTTAGGTTTTGCTTCTTTTTGTTTTGCTTTCCAGTTATTTAAAATGGCAAGCATATTGGCTTTATCATTTTCAATTTTTTGGGGAGTTAATAAGCTAAGCAGGGTAGCTTTATTATATTGTGGTCGTTCATCTTTATTCGTATAATTTAACCCGTATGCTTTATTACGAGGGTCAATAATTTCATGCCGATACAATACATTCAACACTATTATTAAGCCTAATACAAAAAGTAAACTCCAGCTTTGCAAAAAATAAGTAAGTGCCCCAATAACTGCCATAAATACAGCAAAAAAAATAAAAATGCTAGACGCTGCAGGCAATCTAAAAAAAGTATTATCTAAAAAAAAGCCAACAGTAATTAAAAATAAAAAAGCCAAAACAATACTTGCTATTGCCGCAATATGGTGGCGCTTAAAAATCAAATCTAAAAAAGCTTGATTATAGTGAGCAACTTTTCTTACTTGTTTTATTCTTAATCCTGTGCTTACATAATTATTTACCTTTAAACCAAATGTATCAATAGGTAAATTGTTAGTGGGTCCAAATATTCTATTAAATTTTTCGCTATTGCTTACAATAGGTGCTATACTTCGTACAATAGTTTTTTCTGCCCCGAAAAAATAGCCGAACGAAAGCATAAACAGTAATATTAAACCGCATAAAATACCTAGCAGTACAGAAGCTATTAATTTTATTTCCATCAATTCCTTATATTGATTAAAAATAAAAAGTTTGACAAAATAAAAAAGTAAAAAAAACAAGGGCAATAAAGAATTATTAATACAATATTTTAAAAACGGTTTAGATGTGGCAGCTAAAAATTTACACCGTTTGCTGTGCAAAATAAAGGTGGTAATATGCCAACTCATAAAAAAAACGCCTAATGCCACACCAACAATTAAAGCGGCTAAAAAATTTACATTGCCTAAATATTCTGGTGCAAAAAATAACGCATCGGCACCAAAGCTTTTCATAAAGCCGCTGTTAACAACACTAAAAAGTAGCAACCAAAAACATAATAAAATTTGGTATTTTCTAAAATGAAGAATAAGCAGTTGTACTGGAAAAGAGTATAAAACTCCCTTAAAAAATTGCCGCATAAATGGTTTTTATAAAGCTACAAAAATATAGGCTATAAAAACAAAGCTTATGTTGCTTTAGGTAAACTAGTAGTTAACCAACTATAAAAAAGCGATATAAAAAGTAGGCTACTAAATAAAAGATGCAGCGGTTGTGCAATTGCAGGCACATCAAAATACGCCATTATAATGCCCAAAATAATTTCTGCAAAAAGCGAAGTAATAATTAATGTATTGCTAAATAGTTTTACACCAATTTTTTTAAACCCAACTACTGTATACAAACAAATACCAGTAACCAATAATGAAAAAGATCGATGAATTAAAAAAATATAGTCCAATTTATCAATCCACCTATCTCTGCCACCGTAAGCAAGGCTTTTACTAATTTCATCAATTTGTTCTCTTACTTGTGTGCCTAAAACAATTTGTATAGTTAATAAAGCCAGCCCTATTAAAGTTAACCAATACAATTTTTTGCTTACTATTTTTTGTTCGTTTTTTATACTATAAATTATGGTTAATGCAATGGCGGCAATTAATAAAGCAACCAACATGTGTATGGTAATTTTTACACCTGCTAAATTAGTATCTACAACAGTTTTGCCTAACCAAGCTTGAAAGCCTGTAAGTAAAACATTGGCAAAGCAAAGCCAAACAATTTTCCGTTGTATTGTCCAAAATTTAAAACTCCATACCAATTGTACTAACATAAAAAGCCCTAGCAATGCACCAAGTAATCTATTGATATATTCTATCCAAGTTTGGTAAATAACAATCTTAGAATATCCATGTTTACTATAATGTTGCCAATTTACTTTATTAAAATTTTGGTTACTTTTAAATGTTTCTATAGCAAACCATAAACTATCACTATAGCGTATAAATTGCCCTTTGGTATAATTTTTCTCAGCCGCAAAAAACACCTGCACCATTTTTGTTGGCGGAATATATTGCCCAAAGCACTTAGGCCAATCTGGGCAACCCATGCCGCTTTGCGTTGTACGTACAACTGCACCTGCAAGTATTACTAAAAATACCATTGCTAAAACCCATTTGCTTAATCGTAAAAAAGAAGAAGAAGTTTGCATATTTTGCAAAGGTATTATACAAATGGTTTGTAATTAATTTTGTTGAAAGATGTTATTATCGCATTACGAAAAAAATAAAGTAGAAGCAGGTATTGATGAAGCCGGAAGAGGTTGCTATGCTGGTGCTGTGTATGCTGCAGCAGTTATTTTACCACCCAATTTTTTTCATCCTTTATTAAACGATAGTAAAAAACTAAAAGAAAAAGATAGAGATATTTTACGACCCATTATTGAAAAAGAAAGCATTGCTTACGCAGTAAAAGCTATTGATAATAATGAAATAGACAACATAAATATTTTGCAAGGCACTTATAAAGCCATGCATTTATGTGTAGATTCTTTAAAAACAATACCCAATTTATTATTGATAGATGGCAACCGATTTAAACGGTACAAAAAAATTAATCATCAATGTATTATTAAAGGAGATGGAAAATACGCAAGTATTGCTGCGGCAAGTATTTTAGCAAAAACGTACAGAGATGAGGCTATGAAAAAACTACACCAACAATTTCCGCATTATGATTGGTTGCATAATAAAGGTTACGGTACTTTAAAACACCGCCAGGCTATTCAGCAATATGGATTATGTGAATATCATCGTAAAAGTTTTAATATTTTACCCAATCAATTAAGTATTTTTAAATAAATACGCAATTCTCAAAAATACTTTATCGATAAAAATTGCGTTATTAGCTTAATCCGCCGACCGGTAGGCAAGTAGGAGGAAGAATTTTTTTACCCCGTTTTAAACCTTTTCCATCTTTACCCATCTATGTATGTATAAAACAAAATTTAAAACTTTATAAAAAACAAAAAATTATGAAAGTAAAATTATTAACAACTGCAATTGTAGCATTCGCATTAAGTGTAAGTACTGTAAATGCACAAAACACCATTAAAGGAAAAGCCAAAAACGAACGCCAACGCATTAAGCAGGGTGTAAAAAGTGGTGAATTAACAAAAGCCGAAGCAAAAAATGTAATTAACGACCAAAAGGAAATTCGCCAAGATGTAAAAGCAGCAAAATCGGATGGTACAGTAACTAAAGAAGAAAGAAAAGATATTAAGCAAGATCAAAGACAAGCAAGCCGTAAAATTTACCGCAAAAAACACAATAACAGAGATAGAAATTAGTAAGCAAAAAAGGTAAAAATCTTCAGCAAATATGTTGAGGATTTTTTATTCAAAAATAATTTCGCCAAGCCCTTGCCTAGTAATTTGCCAATCGGCTGTAGTGCAATCTACAATGGTGCTGGGTATCATTCCTCCAATGCCACCATCAATTACAAAATCTACTAAATGCCCAAGTTTTTCGTAAATAATTTCAGTATCGGTATATTCTTCCACCATATCGCCTGGTAGGGATGCACTTAAAATTGGTACATCTAACTCGGTTAAAATTTGCTGGCAAATTTCGTTATCAGGCACACGTAAACCAATAGTGCTTTTTTTGCTTTGCAAAATTTTTGGCACTTGTTTGCTTGCAGGTAAAATAAATGTAAACGGTCCTGGTAAATAACTTTTTAGTAATCTATACAAAGGCGTATCAATACTTTTTGTGTAATCACTAAGGTGGCTCAAATCCTTACAAATAAAACTAAGCTGAGCCTTTTCGGGGTCTACATTTTTTATTTTACAAATACGCTCAACCGCTTTGTGGTGGTTAATGCTACAGCCCAATCCATAAATTGTATCTGTTGGATAAACTACTACACCACCATCTTGCAAACATTCAACTATTTGCTTAATAAGCCGTGGCTGTGGATTTTGTGGATGTATTTGTATAAGCATTTACCCAAAAGCCCTAATGAGGCTTTAATTGTGTTATATTATTATTTATTTGGTTATCGGCATTTGTATTTTATAGTATCATCGTTGTGAACTTGTTCTGTTAAATATTTACTTCCAGTGGAAGTGAATATTTAATCTCCCTTGTACGGCATACCTTTATTCAGCTCATTAAATTCAAATCACTATTCTAAAACACAACGCATGAGTCTCTAAACTCCTAAACTTTCTAACCCTCTAAACCTTCCTAAAAACGTAAACTTTAGCCAAAATTACATTCAATCATCTTACTTTTGCCCAATTATTAATTATTCATATCAATACAACTAAAAAATGAGTTTAATTTCAGTAGGTACAATGGCGTTTGATGCCATTGAAACCCCATTTGGAAAAGTAGATCAAATTGTTGGTGGTAGTGCTACCTATGTAGCCTATGCAGCAAGCCAATTTGTACAGCCAGTTCAACAAATATCTATAGTAGGTTACGATTTTCCTCAAGAGGAAATGGACGAACTAAAAAAACGTGGTGTACAATTAGACGGTGTAGAAATTGTGCCTGATAAAAAATCATTTTTTTGGAGTGGTAAATATCACAATGATATGAACACAAGAGATACCCTAATTACCGACTTAAATGTATTAGAAGATTTTAACCCAATAATACCCGATAGCTACCAAGGTGCCGAGTTTTTAATGCTTGGTAATTTAATGCCTAAGTTGCAATTAAGCGTTATTGATCAACTAAAAGTGCGACCAAAATTAATTGTAATGGACACCATGAATTTTTGGATGGATATTGCTATGGACGATCTTAAAGTTGTATTAAAAAGAGTAGATGT
>JANNWD010000474.1:0-6409 GCA_031408315.1 Bacteroidota bacterium | reverse complement strand
CATCATCTCTTTTATAATTAAATAAAATTTTATCCACCCCTGCAAGTGATGCTATATTTACCGTTTTTCTATAATAGTAAGTCCAATAGGTATTACAACCAGCTGTGCTAACACAATTATTCCCATTACAACCATAAGGAATACAGGTTGTTTCATCTGCATCTCCAAACCCAAATTCTCCATTGCCAATAGCCCATGCAGCATCATTGTAAGAGGGCTCATCCCAATTACCAGCAGGTTGGGTACCGTTGCTAAACCATTTCCATGACGACCCTAAAGGAAATAAGTTAGTATTCACATCATCAATATCAATATAAGCTCCTGTACTGCCATTATTGGTAGCTGTACCAGTAGGAGGAGCCTCGTTTGTAGCTGTACCTTGAGAGGTGATAATATTATTAGCCACAAATAAAATATTACCTCTTTCGCTTGCGTTATTATAGCGTACTGTAAACGGACGACCTAAATTATTTGCTGCCCTATTACCTATTAATTGCAAATCAAAAAATAAATCGGTACTGTTAACATCTGCCTGATGAATTTCTACAGCTATTATGTTATTGCCTGCTGTAAATAAAGATTTATTGATATAATCAGTATAAATATCTGCTCCGCTATTACCAATAGTACCATTGGCCCATGTATTATATGTAGCACCGCTTGCCACGTTATTTCTAAAAGCCTCTACCCCATTTACCCATATAATTATTCCATCATCAAATTTAGATTGAATAATAAAATTAGTATAGGATATTAATTGAGGGTTTGTAATATTAACTACTTTTCTAAAATATAAGGTTGGATATCTAGCCCCAACCACACCCCCACCTCCTGCTGTTGCATCTTCTGGTATTGCGGTGTTGCGTAATGGTGGATTAGTACCAAAGCCAAAAGCTGATGGTCTAGCAGTAAGCCAGCTAGGCTCAGCATAGGCTAAAGTTTTCCATGCAATGGCATCTAAATTTGTACCGCCTCCTTTATAGCTCCATTGTGCTGCACCTGCAAGATTTTGTCCAAAACGTACAAGTGTATCGTTTGCTTTTGCTTGATTGTTATAAAAAACAATCAATAAGGTTAATAAAAAAGTAAATAATTTTTTCATGATATTGTCTTTAATCTGATATCGAATTAAATCTGGTTGGTATGCTTTAACTACCAACCAGATTTTAACATATTTATTCTACAATTACTTTATTGGTAATACGTGTGCCAGCACTGTTGGTAACCAATATTACATGCACCCCTGATGGAAGGAACAATGGTTTTATAATTCCTCCATTTTGTACCATTACATTCGTATTTAAAATTTGCCTACCCTGCATATCACTTACTTGTATTAAAGTATTGCCAACTTTTGTGCTGTTAATTAAAAGATTGATTTTACCCTTTCCGGCATTAGTTATACTTGTTGAAAAATCTTTAGTGGATTTATAGAGTATTTTTTTAACCTCAAAATACTTTGATGCTCCATCCATATTTGTTTGCGATAAACGGTAATAGTTTATCCCTTGATAAGGTGCTACATCAATATGCTGATAATTAGTAGTAGTACTACTATTACCTATTGCATTTACTCTATTTAGGTAGTTATAGTTTATGCCATTGCTTGATTTTTCAAGTGTGAAATATTTGTTATTAATTTCTTGGGCTGTAGCCCAATCCAAATAAACTTTATCGTTATTTAATGTAGCAGAAAAAGATGTAAGTGAAACAGGTACTGTACCCACAGCCACTACTACATCAAACGTATCGGAAATACATACTGTAGATGCTGAGTCTCTAACAATATATTGAAAAGTGCCTATGGTAGAGTTAGGGATGGTAACAGTTTGAGTGGTAACACCTCCATTACTTGGCCAATGATAGCCGCCTCTCCATGATGCTGCTAATACACTTGGACTATTTTGAATTGCATTTATTGTTTGTCTTTTCTTTACATTTTTAAATATGGTGAATTGATCTCTTACAAATGGTGCTACTGAAGCTCCTGTACCTGTGTATGAAACAAATTTTGCATCCAACCTATTGCTATCACTTTCTATTAAAAATGAACCGCCATTGGTAGCATTGCTATAATACATGGCATTGTGTGGATAGCCAATACCTAAAGGATTAGGAGCTGGATTAGCTTGTTGCCCTCCTACTTGCCCTGCCGAGCCAGATACTACATACACACTGCCATGGTTATATTTACCTGTGTTGTAAGTATATGGGCAAGATGCTGTACCTGTGCCATCGTATTTTGCATTTTGATTATTTCCGGTTGCTGTATGGTTAGCAATATTAAAATCGGTTTCCATTAGGCTAGCACCACCTGTTGTTTGCTTATAGTAGTTTTTTAAAAGAAAACTTCTTTCATAACCGTGGCTATGCCCACACAAAATCATATCTACACCATATCTTTCTAAAATTCGTATAAATTCTTCTCTCATTCTGCCTAGGTCGCCGCTTTCGGTATCGCTGTTATGGCTTGTCATGGTATAGGGTGGGTGATGAAAGTAGGCCACCACCCATGGTTTGGTATTATTTCCTAAATCTTTTTTAACCCATAGTGCTTGTGCACCTGTGGTATCATATAGTTTTGTAGTGTTACTATTTTCTCTACCGTAACTATCTAATGATAAAAAGTGAATATTACCTATATCAAAACTATAATACGCTTCGGTTCTAGATGAATCACCACCACATTCTCCGTTAGTAGGCATTACAAAATTGTTATAGTAGGCATTGTTACGTACTCCTGTATTTGAACTTGAGTTGCCATAATCATGATTACCGGGGCTTGGATAAAGTTTTATGTTTCGTAGCAAATCATTTTCATAAATATTAAAAAATCCGCTTTCGTACTCACCATCTGTACCAGAGCTGTAAGCATTATCTCCCATCAATATCCAAGCATCTACTTCGTTTGTACCATTATAAGCAAGAAAAGCATTTTTTGTATCTACTTGATTGGTGGAAGCATTACCACAATCGCCCAATGCTAGTATTCTAGTTTTTCTAGTACTAGTTGAAGAAGGCGTGGTTATAAAATAGTTACTTGAACTACCATCAAAAACACCTGTACTATTACCAATAGTATAATAGTATTTTGTATCAGCTGTTAATCCGCTAATTCTTACTACATGCTCAGTTTTTGAAGCTGCACTATCAATAATATTAGAGTATGCATTAAATGCTGTACCCCATGTTACTCTTGAGTTTGTTGCTACAGATGTTCTCCACCTAAGTGTAGCACCTGTTTGATTACCCATTTGTATAAAAGGCCCTCTTGTAACAGGGCTGGTAACGCCTATTAACTGTAAATCAAAACTTAAATCGCTACTACTTGCAGCGTTTTGATGTAGATCAACTGCAATTACGTTGCGGCGACCATTACCATAAAAGGCACTTACGGGTATTTGTATTGTAAAAACTTGTTCCCCATCATCGCTTGCAACAGAAGCCAAACTACTATGGAGTACTGTTCCACTTAAATTATTTATTTCTACTTGTGTTCCATTAATAAAAATACGTAACCCATCATCTCTTTTGTACTGTAGTTCAAAACCGAAATAGTTACCTATGTTAGATACAAAAAATGTTTTTCTAAAATAAGTGGTAATAAATTTATTACCCGTTGGGGCACAAATTGTTCCTCCACCACCAGATGCTAAACATGTATTTTCATCTGCATCGCCGTAGCCAAATTCAGAGTTACCTGTTTTCCAGGCTGCTGTTTCTACATAATTTGAATCCGTCCAAGCAAAATTTGTACCTGTAGGGCCTAATAAGTCTGTATTATTATCTAAATACTTCCAAGATGAGCCTGCAATGGCAGTAGATTTTGCAAAATATACTAATGTATCATTAGCCTTACTACTTATACTTAGTGTAAGCAATGCTACAAATGTTACAAATATTGAAACTCTCATAATATTGGTTTTGGTTTTAATGGAATTTGGACTAACATAACGATAATTATATATTATTATTTCATACTGATTAAATAATTATTAAATATTTGGTACAATCCCTAATTGAGTAGAAGAAATAGAGCAATAAATTGAATAGGAATAAGTAGAATTACGAAGAAAAAATACGTGTATTGTGCAGGATACAACATAAAAAAGCGAAGTAATTACTTCGCTTTTTTAATAAGATTGACTTATGAAGAGGTTACTCTACTTCAAAACTAATTTTTACATTAACCCTAAACTCGGTAATATTCCCCTTTTTATCAACTTGGGCACTCATATTACTTACATTAACCCCACGAATATTACGTAGCGATTTTGCTGCATGCTTTACGGCATTTTGTGTAGCATCTTCCCAGCTTTTTTTAGAGTTTGCTAAAATTTCGAGTACTTTAATAATTGCCATGGTGTTTAATTTTTGTAAAAGTTACATTAATATTTTGTGATATAAAAATTAATCTACTCCTGTAGTATCGGTGAGTGCTTTCATAAATAATACCAGCTCTTTCTTTTCTTTTTTAGTAAGATTAAGTTTATCAAATGGCAATGTTTGATTATTTGGAGCAATTTTTAAGCCTTGCCCACCACCATTGTTGTAAAAATCAACCACCTCTTCCAATGTTTTAAAAATACCATTGTGCATGTAGGGTGCAGTAACGGCAGCATTACGTAATGTGGGTGTTTTAAACGCATATTTATGTAATGGCAATGCTGTGGTTACAAAGCGTCCTTCATCGGTATCTAAAATAGCATTGCGTTTTACATTTACTTTTGGTACACCCAGCACTTCACTTTCTGTATAAAAAAAACGAGGTGGCTTATTACCATTAAATAATGGTGCAAAATGGCAAGTACCGCATTTAGCTTTACCCATAAATAAATTAAACCCATTTATTTGCGAAGAGGTTAATATGGGTTGTTCATTCATATGTTTATCAAATGAACTGTTTAACGCTAGTAATGTACGTTGATAACAAGCAATGGCATTACAAATATTATAGCCAGCATCTGTTGTGGGTGCATTTGGATAAGCTGATTTGTACATTAGTGCATACTGAGGTTGAGCAATTATTTTTTCGCCAACGGCTTGTGCAGAGCCATTCATTTCTTTTACATTATTAAGTACTGCCATTACCTGCTCCTCTAAGGTTTTGCTACGGCTATCATAAAATAAATTTCGTTGTAATGCTGCATTCCAGAGCGTAGGGGCATTACGGGGTAATGTCGTATGACCATCTATTGCTACACTTTTTGCCAATCCATCAGTAAATGCTTTATTGGGTTGATGGCATGAGGCACAACTCCGTTTACCATCGGAGGAAAGTTGAGCATCAAAAAAAAGGTTACGCCCCAGCTCAATTCTTGATGCAGAAAATTTATTATCATCTAAATATTTATATACATCAAAATTATTAGGGGCAAATAAGGTGTTATTTTTTTTAATTAAGCTATAAAAACGTGGCGAATTATTAGATGCAAATCCACTATTAAGTTTATAGGTTATAATTTTTTTTGTGATAGGGTTTAAATAATTGAGGATAAAATTCATTCTATTAAAGTCATTAAAATTTTTAGCCTTATTAATATATATTATAGCATCAGCTATTAATTTTTCAACTTTATCAAAATCAGCGCCCCCAAAAGCATCCATTTTTTCTTTATAAAAAGTAAGAATAGTAATAATACTTTTTAGTGCTGTAGCACACTCTGGCAACCCGTTAAAAGCCACTTGAGAGTCGAATCCAGCAATTCCCATAGCGGTGATGCGATACAATTCTTCAATAACTGCATCTGTTATAAATTCATCGTTAAAAGCAAATGACTCGTTAGTTTGTAATAAGGCTTTGGAATGAAACAGTAATATAGAAGTAAATTTTTCAAGCTCATCTTTTTTCTCTTTTTCATATTTAGGAAAAACCAATCCCTCTATTACCTGCATTCCTTCGGGCTGTTGTTGCCCTTTATCTGCCTCTGCATCTTCATAAAAAGGAATAGGAGGTCCGTTTAACTTTGCAGCATAATAGGGAAAATAGTACTCTACTAAAGTTTCAATTTTTTTATAGCTTTTTCTACAAATAAAAAATTGCTGTTGTAAAGTAGTAGTAGTATTTGAGGCTATACTTAGTTGAAAACTTTCAACATCTTTAATAAATTGCTGTACATTATTTAAGTAAATCTCTTTTACTTTTTTTGATGGTTCGTCATTTTTTTTTAGTTGAGAAGAAGTAAGTATAGTACAAAGGATAATGATGAGTAAAACACTTAAGCATTTAGGCATAGCACTTATTTATACTGTAAGATACAAATAAATTTTGCTACTATTGAAATACAGCATCTGCTACTCCCTTGTTTATTATATAAGACGATAGAAGAATTTCAGCCTTACCTTTTTTATTTTTTTCTACAGGTTTTTTTGCTGCCCCATCATCAAAATCAAAAGTTACTCCTTTGGG
>JANNWD010000473.1:0-5734 GCA_031408315.1 Bacteroidota bacterium | reverse complement strand
GCATCTACTGTTGTATTTCTATCGCCTGCGGCTAATACTATACTAGAAGTTTTACCTGTTGTTGCATCTGCATCGCTATCTTTTGCATCATCTGTACCTGCATCTTTAGGGCTGCTTGTAAGTCCACTTGGTTTTACAAATTCTACTACATAACTACCAGCAGTTAAGTTGGTAAATATATAGTTACCAAATGCATCAGTTTTTGTAGTACCCAATAATGTAGTACCGTTTGCAGCGTATAAATTTACGGTTACACCTGCTATGCCAGGCTCTCCAGGATCTTGTATTCCATCTCTATCTAAATCGTTAAATACTTTATCGCCTAAACTGGCTTTATTAGGAGTTTGAGGACTAACACCAGCATCAAAACTTAAATCGGTAGTACCTGCTACAACTGTGAAAGGAGCAGTTTTTCCAGTTATGGGATCTGCATCACTATCATTGCCATCGGCAGTGGCATCCTTAGGGCTAAATACTGTACCAGCAGGTGCAGTAAAGCCTATTGTATAACCAGTACCTGGGGTGACATCTGTAAATAAGTAGTTACCATTTACATCTGTAATAGCAGTTGCAATAATTGCACCTGTATTATCAAATAATGTTACAGTAACACCAGCAACACCAGGTTCACCAGCATCTTGGTTACCATCTTTATCAATATCTAACCAAACTCTATCGCCAATATTTGCTTTAAGAATAGGTATGTTAAAGATTATACCAGCATCAATATTTAACTGATTTTCGCCTGGGCTCAATGTAATAGTTGTTGTAATACCCGTTGTTGCATTTACATCGCTATTAGCAGCATCTGTTTCTGAAGTACCTACAGATGAAGTGAAGGTATAGTTAGGAGGTAACGTTACACTTACTGTATAACCACCAGTAGGTAATTTGCTAAATAAATAATTACCGTAAGCATCTGTTACTGTTGAACCTATTAATTTATTTGTATTATCGAATAAACTAATGGTAATACCAGAAACACCAGGTTCTCCTGCATCTTGAACACCATTTTTGTTATCGTCTCTCCAAACTCTATCACCAAGATTTGCTTCTGAAACAAATCCAAAATCGTATGTATGATTGAAATTACCACTTTCTAATGTTTCTGCACCTACTGATAAAGTAATAGCATTACCTCTTACTTCTCCTGCAACAACTGCATTATTACCGTTATCGTCAACATCAATATTATTATCAGGATCAACACCTGTTAAAGTGCTACTTCGATATCCAGCAAGTACAGATGCACCAACTATATAATGATTAGGAGAGAGGTTATTAAATCGGTAGTTACCAGAAGCGTCTGTTATTGCTGTTTGTAATGCAGCACCATCAGCTACATTATCATTATTTGCATCTAAATATAATTTAACTACAACACCTTCAATACCTACTTCTGTGGCATCTCTAACTCCGTTATCATTTAAATCGCTAAATACTCTATCGCCCAAAGATAATAATGGTGGATAAAAACCTGCATCATACGTATGATTCCAGGTGCCAATTGGCACTTGAACTCCTGTTATTACGCCACCAACTGGGTCGCTATCTTTAGCATCGTCGCCTCCTTGGTTAGCAGGAGATGGTAATAAACCAGCAGGGGTAGCAAAGGTTAATGTATATCCACCATTTGCTACATCGTATAAATCTGCAAAGAAATAATAACCATTAGCATCTGTTGTTGTGGTATATGTAGTAGCACCTTTACTTAGCGTTACAGATACATTTGTAATACCTGCTTCTCCGCCATCTTGAATACCATTTGCATTAGCATCTAAGAAAACATAATCGCCTAGGCCATTACCTTTCCACATACCAAAGTCGTAGGTTTGATTACCATTTGCATCATCTCCATCGGTTGTTGGTTCTGCATTTGCAGTTAATGTGATAGTTGCCCCTTTTATGGTTGCAGTTCCTGTTAATCCGTTGTTATCATTATCTATATCATTATCTGGATCTCCACCGTTAACTGAACTTTTTTGCCAATCCACAGGGTAAGGGTTTGTAAGTGTTACAAAATAACTACCTGGCACAAGGCCTGTAAATTGATAGAATCCATTACCATCTGCATTAGTTGTAAGTGCAACCCAACCAGCATCTGCAACACCATCATTGTTATTATCTAAAAATAAATTAACCTCCATTCCATAAGGCCATCCGCTTTCATTTGAATCTTTAATTCCATTATCGTTTAAGTCATTAAAAATTTGTTTTCCTATGCTTACACCATTTGTAACGATAAATGTAAAAGTGGTATCATGACAAAGTGCCCCATTTGCATCACTATTATTATATGTTTTTGCATTAACGGTGTAAGTACCTACAGCGCCTGTCCAGGCCCCAGCGCCAGTACCTGGGCTGTTGTATGGTGTTACATTTTCAATATTTGTAGTAGGCGTTGGTCCTGTAATAGTATATTTAATACTACCTATTGTACCAGTTGTTGCAGCTTCTATATTGTATAATGAGCCTAACTGACCAACAGTATAAGTTGTACCATTTGATATAGGTAAATCTGTACCGCCATCTAACTTGTTAAAGTATAAACCTGTTACTTTACCAGTACAAACTGGTGTAGATGTTGTAACACACCATTGGTCGGTTTTTGTATAAGTACCAGTACCGCCAAAAAGAACTTTAGTAAATTTTGTATTTGCAGGTACGATGGCTGTAATATTATATAATTGAGGACCTGCAGGTGCATTAGATAAAACTTTATCTACCTGTACTTGAGTTAATGAACCAATTTGCACATCGCTTGCGTTAAAAAAGCCAATGGCAACCCAGTTATCAAATGAGTTATCATGTGTACCTGCATATACTGAGGCATTAACTGTTGTACCAATTGCTAAATCTGTACCAATAGTTTGATAAGCTCTACTATTAGAGGATGTATTATTCAAATCACCCGAATATGTACCACAAGCTACGGCACCTGTACCTTGTGAAAGTGTACCATTGCCCCAACTCCAACTTGTAGTACCATTTTCAAAACTTGGATTGGCTACTAAATTGCCTGGGCAAGTACAACTATTGGTTGTTGCACAAGCGGTATTGTTAACATTAATATAGTGGTTTGAAGAGCTTGTCCAAGTATTACCTGGCGGTAAAGTACAAGGATTTACTCCACTTCCATCAGAAATAACCATTCTTATTTCTAAATTTTGTAACCCACTTGTTGGATTAGTAAAAACAATTGGCCCTGGAGTGGTTGTTAAATTAAAAACGGAACCACTGATGTTGTAAGAGTTTCCGTTAATGGTATTTGCACCATTAACAAAACACACCCAAGCTCCTGATGTGTTTTTCCATTGCCAACGATAGTTTGACGTACTATTAACGCTAGAGACAGTTGCAGTAACTACATACTGAGGACCACCATTACAACTTGCTGCATAACTATCTACAGTATGTGCAGTTGTAGAGAATGACATTGTAGTTAGAACAATAAGTAAAACCGCAAACAATCCCCTTTTGTTTGAAATTAATTTTGTAAATAATTCTTTCATTTGTAACGTTTAATTTTTTTAAATAACTCAAACACAACATTAAATAATACCCAATTGGGTAATAAAAATGCTTCGGCATTTCAATGATTAGGATTTTAACTTAGTATTTTTACTATAATGTAGTCGTAAGACTACAAAAAAGTTACTAAAGTTGCATTAGCTTTTCAACTTAAAATTTGCGTTTATAAAAAACACAAATAGCAGTCGAATAGAATATTCAATTTTTCTTTGATGGGGGTTATGAGGAAATTCGAAGGAGAATGTGGACTTTCAGTGTGGTAAGCACTTATTTGTGCAGTAAAATTACTACAATGTTTGATATTTCAAAATTTATATTGACTTTTTTTAAAAAATTAATATTGAATTAGTGTAATTAAGAAGCCGAAAATTCGTTAATAAATTGATAAACAAATATTTATAAAAATATATTATTTATATAAATACTTGATTTTATTGATATTTAAATTTACAGAAATACCAAAACCTTTATTTTAACAAACTTTTAATGCCTAAATCGATTTCGTGGAGTTTTTTAGAGGCTTATCGGATATTATTAAATATGCCGAGTTTTGATATAGAGTTTATAAAACCAATAGCCCTTATCAAAGAATTAAAACTAATTTTTTACAATAATAAATATTGAACAAACAACAAAGCCAAATTTTGGTTATCGCCTCATTGTACTATTTGTTAGCTAAAAGTGCATTTGCTACCGATAAAATATTAGGATAAGGCTAATATAGTATTACCCTATTTAACACCCACTCCAATTATACTTAGGCCAAAGTTTTTTTGATTAGGCTTAATACCATTGGTACAAAATTTTATATACCTTGATTTTCTGTTAACTTTTTTGCAGTTAAAAATTGCTGCTCCATGTTTAGTGAGGTATTATCAAGTACAAATGCATCAACAGCTTTTCTTAGAGGGCTAATTTCTCTATTACTATCAATATAATCTCTCATTTCTAAATTGGCTTTTACCTCTTCAATTGTTATGTTTGGATTTTTTTCGTACAGTTCTTTAAATCTTCTTTCTACCCTAACAGCACTATCTGCTGTCATAAATATTTTAAGTTCTGCTTTAGGGAAAACAGTGGTGCCAATATCTCTACCATCCATCACAATACCTTTTTTTTGTCCCATTAATTGCTGCTGATTTACGGCAAAATTTCGTACTTGCTTTATGGCTGCTACATCACTTACTTTTTCAGCAATAACTAAATCTCTAATTACATACTCAACATTTTCGCCATTTAAAATAATTTCTGATTGTTGTGATTTTGGATTAAATCTGAACTCTAAAATAATATTGTTTAATGCAATATTTACCTCTGATTCATCTGTCCAATCAATATGGTTTCGCAAAAAATAGAGTGTAATTGCTCTATACATTGCTCCACTATCAATATAAACATAGCCTAAATCTTTTGCTAACTGTTTGGCTAAAGTGCTTTTTCCACAAGATGACCAACCATCTATTGTTATGATTATTTTTTTATTCATGCAGTAATACAAAGGTGAATAAAAAAAGTTAAACAAAAAAGAATGTGCAAGCATTTTTAAACAAAAAAAGTGCAGTAAACTGCACTTTCATAAAATTTATTCGTAAAAGTTAAACCTCAGGTTCTTTTTCCTTTTCTTTCGCTTGACCTTTAAAGACGAATGTTATTTTTTCCTTTGACTCATCTAAATTAGCTATTAAAACATCGCCACTTTTAATAGTCATATTTAATATTTCCTCTGCTAATGGATCTTCTAAATATTTTTGAATTGCTCTATGCAAAGGCCTTGCTCCAAACTGGCTATCATAGCCCTTATCCGCTATAAAAACTTTAGCCTCTGGCGATAATTCCATGCTAAAGCCCAAAGTGGTTAACCGCTTCATTACACCTTTCATTAGTATATCGATAATATCAAAAATATTTTCTTTTGTTAATGAATTAAATACAACCACATCATCGATTCTATTTAAAAACTCTGGACTAAAAGTACGTTTTAATGCTTTTTCAATTACGGCTTTATTATTTTCATCTGCATTTTCCAATATTGGTGCTAGGCAGTTAAAAGACTTTGGCGATGGTGTTGGTTTTGCTACTGCTACAAGAATGGAAAATGCAGATGAAAATAATAAAGCCGTAATTGAAAAAGCATTAAAACGTACTTTTAGTCCAGAGTTTTTAAATAGAATCGATGATGTGGTTGTATTTAATTCATTAACAA
>JANNWD010000472.1:0-8988 GCA_031408315.1 Bacteroidota bacterium | reverse complement strand
TTGTAAAATTTCTGTCCATCCTTTTACAACCCTGTTTAAGGCAGTTTTATAAGGTGCCCCTTTATTAACTGAATTATCAAATTCTTTACCATCAACATGTGTGCCTACATAATGCACTATAGCGGTATCTACAATTTTGGGGCTTGGTGTATTGGGGTTGGCTGCAACTAAAACTTCATATTGCAAGCCATTAGGCAGTTGAATAACCCCTTTACGTTTTTTATTTTCTGCCATATACGCTTGCCCTTTTGCCTTTTCTTTTTGTAATTTCCCTTTTTTGAATTCGGTTAATTGAAATTGTAAACTCATACTTACTTGCTCTTGCGTTAATAAAGATTGTTTTTTTGCAAATACATCCTCCATTCCCTTTTTAAACACAGTCATATTCATTTTGTCAATATCTTGTAGCAACATATTAGTAGCCACATTATGACCAGCGGCATAGCTAAAACTATCCATTAAATTTTTCATTAAAGGTGGCTTTGCTGGTTTTGTAGTTTTTTGTGCTACAGCACCCAATATTATAAAGCCACTAAATACTAATAATACAATCTTCTTCATATACATTTTAACTTTTTTATTTTTTTAATTATACTAATTTGCATTATAAAATAAACTCAATATTCAATATTCAATATTCAATATTCAATATTCAATATTCAATATTCAATTCCTAATTCCACTATTCCTCCCTTAAATCCTTGCCTGTTAAGTGTATAAACACATCTTCTAAATTAGCTAGCTTCACTTGTTTTGGCCGTTCAAAACCAGTGGCTACTAAATCATCAATCATTTTATCTGGGCTATTTAACGAAATTATTTTGCCTTCATCCATTATTGCAATTCTATCGCAAAGCTGCTCTGCTTCGTCCATATAATGTGTGGTAATAATAACGGTTGTTCCCTTACTACGAATATCAATTATTAAATCCCAAAGGTTTCTACGGGCTTGAGGGTCTAAGCCTGTTGTGGGTTCGTCTAAAAAAATAATTTTAGGTTTATTTATTAATGTTGTAGCAATAGAAAATCGTTGTTTTTGTCCACCGCTTAATTCTTTAAATTTATTTTTTGCTTTATCTTCTAAATTGACCAACTTTAAAAATTTCATTGGCTCTACTTTTTGATTGTACAACCCTGCAAACAATTGTATTAATTCAATCAAATTTAAACCGGGGTAAAAGCCAGAGGTTTGCAACTGTACCCCAATAATTTTTTTTATAGCTTCGGTGTCTTTATCTAAATTTATTCCATCTACAATTATTTCGCCACTAGTTTTATTTCGTAATGTTTCTATAATTTCTAAAGTGGTACTTTTACCAGCACCATTTGGTCCAAGCAAACCAAATATTTCTCCTTCATAAACTTCAAAAGAAATATCTTTTACGGCATTAAAATTGCCATAGTTTTTAACTAAATTTTTTACAGAAATAATTACTCTATTCACTTTACTTTTTTTTATTTTTTTTCAGTATACGTTTCTAATTCTTCCATCATTAATTTACTACCAATAAACATAGGAGTACGTTGGTGTAACTCTGTTGGCACAATATCCAAAATAGGCTGTAGTCCATTGGTAGCAATGCCTCCAGCTTTCTCTACAATAAATGCCATGGGGTTACATTCATATAGCAAACGTAATTTACCTTTTGGTTTATCAGTTGTGCCGGGATACATAAAAATTCCGCCTTTTATTAAATTACGATGTACATCTGCCACCATACTTGCTACATAACGCTGAGTGTAAGGTCCACCATTTGTTTTATCCTTTTTTTGGCAAGCGGTAATGTATTGCTTTACCCCTTCTTCGTATCTAAAAAAGTGACCATGGTTTACTGAATATATTTTGCCCGTTGGCGGACAAACAATATCAGGATGGCTCATTGTAAACTCACCAATGGAAGGATCTAACGTAAATCCATTTACACCACGTTTGGTAGCATAAACTAACATAGTGCTACTACCATAAATTACATACCCAGCCGCTACTTGCTTATTACCGGGTTGTAAAAAATCTTCTTTAGTAGCAGGTTTGCCCAACTCACTTACTCGGCGATACACACAAAAAATTGTACCTATCGAAACATTAACATCAATATTTGCACTGCCATCCAAAGGATCAAAAAGGCAAACATATTTACTATTATTACTTACAGGGTCGTCAAAAATTACTATATCATCTAATTCCTCACTTCCAATACCAGCACAGCTTATGCCATGGCGTAAAACGCCTACAAACTGATTATTGGCATAAATATCTAATTTTTTTACTTCCTCTCCTTGCACATTTATGCTGCCAGCATCGCCTAAAATATCTACCAAGCCTGCCTTATTTACTTCTACATTTACTCTTTTGCTGGCAAGGCCAATGTCTCTTAATAGCCCAGCTAATTCACCCGTTGCTTGTGGAAAATCCCTCATTTGCTGTATGGTAAATTCATCCAACGTTTGTACCCTTCTATTGATTTGCATAAAACAAGTTTTGTTATGTACCGAACAATTAAATTTGCATTTCAAAAGTAACAAAAATAAAAGAAACAGATGCAAGTATTCAAATTTGGTGGGGCAAGCATAAATAATATCGAACGAATAGAAAATGTAGCAAAAATTATTCAATCGTTTGGTGCAGATAAAATTCTAATTATTATATCTGCAATGGGAAAAACTACTAATGCTTTAGAAAAAGTGGTAGATGCTTTTTTTGCTGGAAATCAAAAAGAAGCTTTAGACCTTTTTGAAACAATTAAAAATGAGCATAATTATGTACTTCAACAATTAATAAAAAAAGAATCAGCAATTTTAAAAGATTTTTATACAGAAATTGAATGGCTTTTGCATGATAAACCTGTAAGAGAATACGATTACTATTACGATCAAATTGTGTGTTGTGGTGAGTTATTAAGCACAGTATTAGTTAGTGCCTATTTTAATGAAATTGGCATTGCAAATAGTTGGGTAGATGTAAGAGATATTTTACGTACCGATGATAATTTTAGAGATGCTATTATTGATTGGAATTTTACTCAACAAAAAATAAATGAAACCATAATTCCTCTTTTCGAAAAAAACAATATAGTGCTAACACAAGGTTTTATTGGTGCAACAGATGAAAACGAAAGTACTACTTTGGGTAGAGAAGGAAGCGATTACAGTGCCGCTATTTTTGCCAACATGCTTGATGCCACAAGCCAAACAATTTGGAAAGATGTAGAAGGTGTAATGAATGCTGATCCAAAAGAATTTAGCGATGCACAAATTATAAACCAATTAAGCTATAACGAGGTAATTGAAATGGCCTATTATGGTGCACAAGTTATTCATCCAAAAACAATAAAACCCTTACAAAATAAGCAAATACCGTTGCAGGTAAAATGTTTTTTGAATACTGCATTACCTGGCACAATCATTAGTAATAAAGTAGTGCATAACTTACCGCCTATAATTGTACTAAAACAACAACAAGTTTTATTGCAATTAAGTAGTAAAGATTTTAGTTTTGTAGGGGAAGAATATGTAAGTAAATTATATGAGTTATTTGCGGCTTTAAAAATAAAGCCCAACCTTACTCAAAATGGTGCAATAAGTATTTTATGTTGCTTAGACGATAAGCCCGAAAAAATTGAAAAATTAGCTTTAGCTGCCGAGGAATATTTTGATGTTATTGTAGAAAAGAATTTAACATTACTTACCATTCGTCATTACACTAAAGAAAAATTTGATGAATTGACAAAAGACAAAAAAATATTATTAACGCAACGTACTACTGAAACAATACAGGCTTTGTTACAATAATATTACTTTATTTTTTAGGTATTTTTAACTGTTAATTGCCAATTAAACAATTCACCTTTTTCACCAACTTTTACAAACCCATTTTTTTCTAAAACGCTGTAAGAGGCTACATTATCTTTATTGGTAGATGCTGCAATTAACTTAACAGCAGGTTGCTCAAAAGCCCATTTAACAATTGCCCCAACTGCTTCTTTCATAAAACCCTTTCCTTGAAATGCCTCGTAAGTGCCGTAACCAATTTCTACTTTTCCCTCCTCATCTGGTTCTCCCACAAAACAAATATCACCAACCATTTTATTTTCGGCTTTAGCAATAATTGTCCAGAGTGTATTAAACAGGTAATTTTTAACGGTATTGGTAACGTTAGGCACTATTGTTTGCTCTAACGCTTCTTTAAGCTCTGCAGATATAGATCGATTAGTGGCATTCAACTGTAAATCGGTGTATAAGGAAATATCGCAGTTTATATACTTAATTAATTGCCCGTAATTAAGTGGCTTTAGTAAAAGTTTTTCCGTTTCTAAAAGCATAAATTTATTTACTAATGTATTTTAAAAAAGTGGCCCTTTAATAAATTGCTTAACCACCACATCGGTATCTGTAATAACTTTTAGTACATATTGCCCCATCATATAATTTACCAAGAATAAATTTATTTTATTTATTCCTAAAATAAAATTTGTTTGTTGAGAATAAACTAAAGCCCCCTTACTGTCGTAAATTAAAATATATGCTTTGGATTTTGTTGGAGAAAAAATTTCCAATGTCCCATCGATTACCACAGGGTTGGGATAAAATTTAAGCGTTAGTTTATCGCTTGTACTATCAGCAAACGATACTACATTTGAATACACAATTTGATTGCCTGCTTTTATTAATTTAGCTCTGTAATTTACTTTTTTACGAAGCAATACGGGGTCTATATAATTATAAACATACCCGTTATTATTACTTTGTGTAGCTATATCTTCATACAACCCATTTTCTACGCTACGTTGTAAAATGCATTGTTGCACATTGGCATTATCAATTAATTGTGCTTTTAAATTGTAGTCATTTAATTGTCGTGTACCCGATAAAGTTATTACTGTACTAATTGGTAAAATAGATGAACAAACTAAAGAGGAATCTCTTAACGGAGTTAGAACAAAATTAAAAATAGTTGTACCCACAGTACCACTTGTAGCTCCGCTTGCACTTCCATTACAAGCACCATTAGCCGAAAATTGTATTATCCCATTTGCACCTGCTATTGTAGTTGAATTAACAGTTGCTGGTAAACTTGCATTTTTCATCCAAACAACACCTCCGCCTCCACCACCACCTGGCCCACTACAATTATTATTCCCAACTCCTTCACTGTTACAACCTTTTCCTCCCTTAGCCTCTATACTTAATGGACTTCCGCTAAATGTATTTACGTTTAAAATAACTGCACCTCCGGCACCACCACCTCCTGCTCCATCACTCCAACTGTACTCATACCATCCTCCAGCAGCTGTTATAAATCTATTGCCAGTAACACCATTAGCCATAATTTTATTATCAGTTGCTGTTGAAGCATTGCCAATTATTTCAATGGCGTTAATATAAACTAAGCCGCCGCCATTACCACCACTCATTCCATAACCATCATTATCATGCCCACTACCGCCACCGCCACCCATAAAAATTTTATTTTGTGTACCAATGCCGCTATAACCGTATGTAGTTAAAGATACTCCGCCAATACCCGGTGTATTGGATTTGCAACTTCCATTTGTTTTTTCGCCACCCATACCACCAACTCCATAATTACTTCCTCCACCGCCACCAGCATTATGATTATTACCACCACCGCCGCCAGTTGCTTGTTTACCTCTTGCCCCATCTTTTAAATTTATATAATCAGCAACACCTTCGCCTTTTTTACCACCTTGGTTTACAGCATTTGCATTGGCAGGATAAAAATAACCCCCTTCGCCAGTAGTACTAAAACAGGGAATTAAATATTTAATACACTCGCCGCCATTAAATCCTAAGCCACTAGCAAAAATGGGTTTATTAATAATAAGTGTGCCACTTAAATCTAAAGCAATTACACCACCTGTTCCTGTTGCTCTATCCCACAATTTTGCTTTTAGTGTATCCGTTACTGTTGCATTAGTAAGCTTTGGCATAATTACAATTTGTACATAGCCACTAGGATTATATGTTTTACTTATTTTTCTTACTAAAACCATAGTATCCGATAAAAAACCACAAACTGTATTTATTTCATAATTACCTGCATCGTTAATGACCGATATATTTCCGAAAGAAGGTGAATTAGTTTCATCAATTGTTGCACCTTTCATTTGAATGATCATTACTTTATTACCAACATATTGCCCAAAGCCAGAAACATCGGATAATTTAAGCAACCCTTTTTCAGTGTCTAAAGCCAACACTTTGCTGTATACATTTACAACACCCGAAATATTTTGTGCTAATGAAATGCAAGTAATAAAAACGAATGAAATTGTGGTAAGTAAAATTTTCTTCATATCTATAAAAAATTAATGTAATATACAACAATTTTATAGATGTAATATTGTTGGGATAGGTTGTATTAGTTAATTAAATACTCTCCAGCTTCGTTAACTAATATTATAGGTAGGTTTTTTTTTGCTTCAAAATAGTCGAACACCTGTTTAATACTAGCAGAAAATTTTTCTAAATTTGGATTTGCTTTTACAGCTTCTTGCAAATATTCATCCGATTTTTTTTGATTATACTTTACTGGATAAATATGCACTGGTATAAACTCTTGCCCTGCATCTTTTGCGTAGGAGGTTAGCACATAAAGCTCTTCTATAGACTTATCGGTAATGGCTAAGCAACCTGTGCTTACGCAATTGCCGTGTATATAAATTGCACTGCCAGGCTTTTCGGCATCACTTAAAATTTTATCCGAAGCATTTGGGTAATTAATTCCTAATGATAAATGATAATTGCTATTGGGATTAAATTCATTGATGTGATAAAAACCTTCAGGCACCTGAAAATCGCCTTCAAAACGCTTTGGCCCAATTGAACCGCTTTGCATACAAACCTTGTACGATTTAAATAATTTGTACTGTTCTTTTTTATCGCCTTTTACCCATACTTCTAATTGTTTATCAAACTTAAAAGAACGAACGTAAACATACTGTGGAGGCCAAGTTAATTTTTTAGCTTCAAATTGTTTTTGCAACGTATCCTCAAAATGCGAAAATGCAGAAGAAGATTTACTCATTCCTTTTTGAGCTTCTACAAAAGAAGTTTGTGCAGTGCACACATTACAAAAAAAATAAAAAAATAAACTATTTAGCAAAAGGCTTTTCATAAACTTAAAGGTTAACATTTCAAAAATAATACTTTTGCTTAAAATAAAGTGTTAACAAACTCGATGGAGGCATTTAAAATTATTGCTAAGGTTGCCAACCGTCAAGCTCTAAAGTAAACTTAAATACTATTACAAAGTTTGGCAACCCTACAGAACAAGCCACAATTTTAAATGCACTAATCTAATTATAAATTTCCCCTAGCATCTTGCTCTCTTTCTAATGCTTCAAATAATGCTTTAAAATTTCCTTTCCCAAAACTTTTGGCTCCCTTTCGTTGAATAATTTCAAAAAATAATGTTGGTCTATCCTCTAAAGGTTTACTAAAAATTTGAAGCAAATAACCTTCCTCATCTCTATCAATTAAAATTCCTAAATTTTGTAGTGGTGCTAAGTCTTCATCAATTTTACCAACTCTATCTAACACTGTTTCGTAATAGCTGTCGGGTATATTTAAAAAATCAATTCCACGTTTTTGCAATTCGGTTACCGTACTAACAATATCGGCAGTTGCAATGGCAACATGCTGCACACCTTCGCCATTATAAAAATCTAAATACTCTTCTACTTGGCTTTTCTTTTTGCCCTCGGCAGGTTCGTTAATAGGGAATTTTACAAACCCATTTCCATTACTCATAACCTTACTCATTAGTGCACTATATTCTGTACTAATATCGTTATCATCAAAACTTAAAATATTTTTAAAGCCCATTACATCTTCATAAAATTTTACCCAAGGGTTCATTTGGTTCCACCCCACATTTCCTACGCAATGATCTACATATAAAAGCCCTGTACTTGTTGGGTTGTAGCTACTCACCCACTTTTTAAAGCCCGGCATAAATACACCAGTATAATTTTTTCTTTCTACAAAAAGATGCACCGTTTCGCCGTAAGTATGTATTCCACTTAACACAACTTCACCATTATCGTCTTTTAATGTAACCGGCTCTAGGTAAGATTTTCCTCCACGTTTTGTTGTTTCTTCCCAAGCATTGGTAGCATCTTCAACCTTTAATGCCAATACTTTTACACCATCGCCATGTTTATAAATATGGTCGGCTATTTCATTATCTGTTCGTAAAGGTGTGGTTAAAATAAAGGTTAATTTATTTTGCCTAATTACATAGCTCACTTTATCTTTTACACCAGTTTCTGGGCCAGCATAAGCAAGGCTTTGAAACCCAAAAGCTGTTTTATAAAAGTGTGCTGCTTGTTTGGCATTGCCCACATAAAACTCTACATAATCTGTTCCTTGTAAAGGTAAAAAATCGGTAGTTAAATTTTGTGTGGTATTTGTTACAACTATTGATGCCATAAAATATTTTTAAAACAATGAATGAAAAATTAGATAACCCGATTTAGTGGATTTTAGCAGATAAAACGGAAACAAAAATCAGTCTATATCCGTATCATCAGCAACATCCGTGGCTCTTGTCATCCATTGCCAAAACCTCCATTAGCAAATTGTAATGGCAGCGTTCGTCAGCAAATAATTTATGTGGATAATCTGGTGTCATATCTTAACACAAATATAGTAAAAATTAAGGCATATAGAAGCCTAGACTATATATTTGCTTCATGAAAAATGTAGGAATTTTAGGAGGTGGGCAACTTGGAAGAATGTTGCTTCAAGCAGCAATTAATTATCCTGTGCAAACACATATAATGGAAAGTGATGAAAATTGCCCATCAGCTCATCTTTGCCATCATTTTACAAAAGGGGATATAAAAAACTTTAACGACGTTTATAATTTTGGAAAAAACTTAGATGCACTTACCATTGAAATTGAAAGCGTAAATGTAGAGGCATTAGAAAAATTAGAAAGCGAAGGAGTGAAAATTTATCCAAAAC
>JANNWD010000471.1:0-20475 GCA_031408315.1 Bacteroidota bacterium | reverse complement strand
CCACCACCAAAGCTTGCTTTGTAATGTGAAAAAAAAGTATTAACATTAAAAAATGCACTATACCAATTCTTTTGAAAAGGGTAGCTTACGTTTAAGCTTACAATATCTTGTGTAGCTAAATTATTTTTAGTAATAAAGCTTTTACTTTTTTCTGTAGTATCAACCAATTGGGTAAAAATATCATTTACATGGCTGTAGCTTAATGTAGTGGTTAAGCGATATTTATATACATTGGTTACGCCAAATGTATTAGTGTATTGTGGTCGTAATTCTGTGTTTCCTTTTTGAAATGTATATTCATCTAACTTAAACTCAAAGGGGTTTAAATCTTGATAAACGGGTCTATCAATTCGGCGGCTATAACTAAAACTCCATTGTTTCATTGGGTTTTTGTTAAAAGTTATTGATGCACTTGGAAAAAAGTCTACATAATTTCTTTTAAAGGCACTACGGCTATTTAAATCAACCTCAGCATTACTGGTAAGCTTATACGTACTACCATCACTTACTGTATTTTCCATTCTTAAACCTAACTGAAACATTTTGCCTTTTAATTGTCGGTTATAATTTGCATATAAGGCATTTACATTTTCGGTATAAATAAATTCGTTGCTACGTGGCACATCTAATGTTTTTGTAGAACCATTTACATCATACCGTTCGAAATGATTATTAGCTTTTACGTAAGATATTTTTCCGCCAAAACCTAGTTTACCTTTCCAGGTATTTTGTTCGTAATCGGTTTTAAAGGCAAAAATATCAATATTAGTAGGTGCAATAAAGTTATAAACAGCTTGGCTTGTAACTATTGTTCCTGAAGGGTTGTAGTAAGTATTTGGTTGCATTTGGTTGCTACGTATTTTGTAAAAACCATAATCAGCATCTATATTTAATTCGTTACCCTTTTTGCCAGTGTATTTATAGTTGGTATTAAAGTTTACATTATTTCTACTACCAATTGTACTATTGTTGGCGGTTAATAATCTTGTAGTAGTGTTAGTTGGTAAATATACAATTGGCGTTCTGCTTAAATTTCTTACATCGTTTTCATTAATATTTCCGTTAACTAAAAAGCCTAATGTACTTTTTTTGTCAATGTAATAATCTAACCCAACCTTAAAATTGTTGTTGGTGTTTTTTGGTAAGATGTTTGTTTTTTGGTAAAAACCTGTATCGCCAATTACTCTATCTAAATTAAAATCTACATCATTTAAATTATGATTAAAATTATAGCTACCAAAAATATTTGTTTTTTTATTGCGGTTATTTAAGTTTATACCTGCATTGTATTTACCATACGTACCAATGGCGTAGCCAGCATTTACACTACCATTTGTACCAAATGCTTTATTCTTTTTTAAACGAATATTTATTATACCTGCGTTACCAGCGGCTTCGTATTTTGCACTTGGGTTGGTAATTAATTCAATATTTTCTATTTGGCTACTTTGTAAGCTTTTTAAATAGTTAGCTAAGTCTGCACCTGCCAATGGGCTTGGCTTTCCATCAATATAAACTTGTACGCCATTTTTGCCGGCCATACTAATGTTGTCGTCTTTATCAACTTGTACCCCTGGGCTTTTACGTAGCAATTCTAAACCATCGTTACCCACAGCGTTAATTGTACCTTCTACATTTACAATCATTTTGTCGGCTCTTACCTCTATCATTGGTTTTTTACTTTCAACAACTACACCTTGTAAATTTTTACTGGCAACAGTTAATGTAATTGGGTTAATTAATTTAGTTTCTCCATCAATAAAACTAAAAGCAGAGGTTGTATTTTTTACAAACCCAACCGATGATGTACTAACAAAATAATCGCCAGCTTTTATACCAATAAACGAATAACTACCATCGTTACCAGTTACGGCAGTTTTAACTAAAGCCGAGTCTTTTACTTTATTTAAGAATACAGTAATGGCAGGCATGCCCTTACCATTTGCATCGTTAATTACACCTGTAATTTTTGATGTGTTTTGTGCAAGCAATGATATGTTGCATAGAAATAGCGTTGCTAAAATAAGCAGTAATGTTTTTTTCATGTTTATACTTTTTTAAATTCTATGACAAAATTATGACTATACATAACAGTGTAAACAAACAAATTGCATGAACGTAGTTTTTTGAAGGATAAGTGGCAGACGGCTTTTAAAAACATCCTTTCAAACAACCAATTGATTACTTGCAAACACTTTTATTACCTTTGTCCCTCAATGAAGACAAAAACATTACATAAAGACAAAGTAAATATTATTACACTAGGCTGTAGTAAAAACATGGTAGATAGTGAAATATTTAGTGGGCAACTTATTGCCAACGAAATAGATGTAGTGCATGAAAGTGCAAAAAAGGACCACAACATTGTGGTAATAAATACTTGCGGCTTTATCGAAAAAGCAAAAGAAGAAAGTATTAATACCATTTTACAACAAGTAGAATTAAAAAAACGAGGTAAGTTAGATAAAGTGTATGTTACTGGCTGCTTAAGTGAACGCTATAAAAATAATTTAGAAGAAGAAATACCCGAGGTAGATGCTTTTTTTGGCACTATGGAATTACAAGGAATGTTAAAAATATTTAATGCCGATTATAAAAATTATTTAATTGGCGAACGCCTTTTGTACACTCCACAGCATTATGCTTATATGAAAATTAGCGAAGGTTGTAATCGTACTTGTTCATTTTGTGCTATACCACTTATGAGAGGGCAGCATGTAAGCCGTACAATTGAAAGCTTGGTAGATGAAGCAAAAAAATTGGTTGATAGAGGTGTAAAAGAAGTGATGCTAATTGCACAGGAACTTACCTATTATGGATTAGATATTTATAAAAAAAGAGAACTACCTAAATTATTACATGCCCTTGCCGATGTAAAAGGGTTAAAGTGGATACGCTTGCATTATGCTTACCCAAGCAAATTTCCGATGGATATTATAGATGCAATAAAAGACAGAGAAAATATTTGCAACTATATTGATATGCCTTTGCAACATGCAGCCAACAATATGCTTAAAGCAATGAAAAGGCAAATTACAAGAGAAGAGATGGAAGATTTAATTGGAAACATTCGGTACAAAATTCCAACTATTTGTCTGCGTACAACTTTAATAGCAGGTTTCCCTGGCGAAACACAAGATGATGTAGAAGAACTAAAACAATTTTTGCAAAAAATGCGTTTTGATAGAGTGGGTACATTTACTTACAGCCACGAAGAAGGCACAAGTGCACATGATTTAATTGATGATGTACCTGCAGAAGTTAAAGAGCAAAGAGCACAAGAAATTATGGAAGTGCAGCAAGAAATTAGCTTAGAAAAAAATCAAGAAAAAGTAGGAAAAACGTTTAAGGTATTAATTGATAAAAAAGAAGCTGGACGATACTTAGGTCGTACAGAATTTGATAGTGTAGAAGTTGATAATGAGGTAGTGATTAACACTTCAAAAAAATTAGCAATAGGCGAATTTGTTAATGTTAAAATTACTAAAGCCTACGATTACGATATTGAGGGAGAAGTGGTTTAAAAATTATAATCCTAATAAATAACCTGTTTTAATATATTTATAGAATGAATTCTACAGCAGAGTATATAGCTTACGCCAGCACAAATTCTTTTTCTAAAATTGTTATAGATTATATTGATGCTAATCCTTTGCTAAAACCTTTTTTTAATCATGCTGTTTCCCTACAAGGAATTAAGAATGCCATTGAAGAAAGAAAAAAATATCCTACCAACAGAAAATTATTAGTAGATGTTTTGCAAAAACAATACGCTACCATTCATCTTACCCAAAAACAACAATTTAATATTGAGCAATTAGCTAACCAAAATTGCTTTACCATAACTACGGCACATCAACCCAATATTTTTACTGGGCAATTGTATTTTATTTATAAAATTTTGCATGCTATAAAATTAGCTGAGTATTTAAAAACAGCATTACCCCAAAATAATTTTGTACCAGTGTATTATATGGGTAGCGAAGATGCTGATTTGGAAGAGCTAAACCATATTTACATAAAAGGAGAGAAATACAAATGGAAAACAAACCAAACTGGGGCGGTTGGAAGAATGAAGGTAGATAAGGGGTTGATTGATTTAATAGAAATTATTGCCGGGCAAGTTTTAGTAGAACCATTTGGCGAAGAAATTATTACTACTTTAAAAAATTGCTACATAATTAATAGCACCATAGAGCAATCTACTTTTTTATTAGTCAATCATTTGTTTGCAGAGTATGGGTTATTAATTGTATTACCCGATAATGCTGATTTAAAAAGAAGTTTTATACCGATTGTTGAAAAGGAGTTGACGGAACAGTTTTCTCACAAAGCAGTTTTAGAAACAGTTAAGAATTTTCCTTTAGAATATAAAGTACAAGCAAGTGGTAGAGAAACTAATTTATTTTATTTAAAAGAGGATAAACGGGAAAGAATAGAGAAGAGTGTGAGTGGTGAGTGGTTAGTTGTTAATAGCGATGAGAGGTTTACAGATACTGAAATTTTAACAGAGTTAAATAATTATCCAGAACGCTTTAGTGCTAATGTTATTTTACGCCCTGTATTTCAAGAAATGATTTTGCCTAATATTGCCTTTATTGGCGGTGGCGGCGAAATTGCCTATTGGTTAGAACTGAAAAAGGTATTTAATGCGGTTAATGTTCCTTATCCCATGTTAGTATTACGTAATTCTTTTTTATTGGTAGATGAAAATAGTAATGAGTTAATGGGTAAATTAAAATTATCAACTCAACATTTATTTTTACCACAACAAACAATAATTGATAATACAGTTAAAAACGAAAGCAGTTTACAATTAAGTTTGCAAAACGAAATTGAAGAGTTAGATAAACTTTACCAAAAAATAAAAAGTATTTCTACAACTATTGATGTTTGCTTAACCAAACACACCGAAGCCTTACATAAAAAAGCTACCAATAAATTAATAGCACTACAAAAGAAAATGCTTAAGGCCGAAAAGAAAAAATTTGAGGCACAAATACGTCAAATACAAAAACTTAAAAATCAATTATTTCCTAATAACAATTTGCAAGAAAGAGTGGAGAATTTTTTACCTTATTATGCAAAGTGGGGCAATGGGTTACTAAATAATTTGTACAATTCCTCTCTAACCCTTGAGGAGCAATTTTCAATGTTTTTTATATCATAGTTTTCTTTAAATGTTAAAAAAAACCTAAAAAAATATACTTGTAAAATTATGTTTTAGCAACATTAATATACTTTACATTTGTAGTACGATTGCTTGTCAGCTTGTCTGCCGATAGGTAGATTTATCAGCCTTTGTTCAATTTTATCCCCAAAGAATTTTAAGGATTTTTTTGATCAAAGGCTGAGCCAATTTTAGACAGTAGCAAACCGTTGAGCCACATAATCCCAATTTACTACTTGCCACCAGTTATCAATATAATCGGCTCTTTTATTTTGATATTTTAAATAATAAGCATGCTCCCAAACATCTAATGCTAATAATGGAAAACCTTTTACATCGCTAACGTCCATTAACGGGTTATCTTGATTTGCAGTGCTTCCTATTTTTAAATTTTTAGCTGCATCTACATATAACCAAGCCCAACCACTGCCAAATCTATTTTTACCAGCATCGGCAAATTGTTTTTTAAAATCGGCAAAGCTGGTAAATGTTTTTTCTATGCTTTCTAAAAGTTTGCCAATAGGTTTATTATCTGCTTGTTTTGGACGCATACACTGCCAAAACATTTCGTGGTTGTAATGCCCACCTACGTTGTTTCTTAGCTTTACAGAATATTTACTTATAGAGGTTAAAATATCTTCTACTGTTTTCTTTGCATCTACACTTTCTGCAACAATAGCATCATTCATATTTTTTGTATACGCCGCTGCATGTTTGCTGTAATGTATTTCCATTGTTTGTGCATCAATTACGTTTTCCAAACCATCGTATTTGTAGGGTAGGGGCTTTTGTGTAAAGCCAGTAGCAAAAGTATTTTTTACTACTTTTTTAGATGTGTTACATGAAGCTAAAAATTGATTAGTAAAACTTAAGCCTATCCCCAATGCCACACCGCCTTTAACAGTAGTGCTAATAAAATTACGCCTACTGTTTTTTTTATATTGTTCCATACCTTTTTTATTAAGTGTTAGGTAATGTTTTCTTCCTACTAAAGGTAGTTAATAATGGACGTATTTTTTTAAACATACGGTAGTAAAATTCCTTATTAAACAACTGAGAGTCGTGTAGGGCTTTGTACGTAAAGAAAATACCTACAGGAATTAGCACAATTACCGAAAGCCACATGCCAATAATTGGGCTTAGCGTCCCTTCTTTTACAAATTTTTCGCCAAATGTATTAAGTAAATGAAAGATTAAGAAAAATATAATAGCCACAACCAATGGCATACCTAAGCCACCTTTACGTATTATTGAGCCAAGTGGTGCACCAATAAAAAATAAAATTATACAAGCTAATGATAAGGCAAATTTTCGATGCCATTCTATTTTATGAAAACGAATTTCTTTTTTACGCATTTCAATTTCGCCACCTGTATTTATAAAACTATTTTTTAAACTACTTATATTATTTACAGTGCTTTCATAAATAGAGTATTGCAAACTATCAGGTATAATATCTTTTAAAGAGGTTATTTTTTTTAATGAAGCTGGATTTACTTTTTGCCAAATACTATCAGGAATATTGCTGTAAGTAAAATACATTTTTTGTTCTAGTTTCATCCGTTTTGCCAAAGTATCATCTAGCCTTATTAACGAATCCATGGATTTGTTTAACTGACGTACACTAAGCATTTTGTAATTCTTTTTATAAACGCTATCGTTAGTTGTTTGCTTTTGCAAAACACTTAAGTCAAATAATTTTTTATAGGTTTTAAATCCAAGCCGTATAAATTCTGTTGCTGTACTGTCTACAGAGTTCCCTCTTTCTTGATAGCGAATACCGTTTTCTAAATTAAATTCTAAAAATTTTTTATCAGCCGAAATTTTCATAACCCCTTTTTCGGCAGTTATGCAATTGTCTTGTAAATTATTTCCTTGTTCAAAAATAATAACGTTCTCAATAGTTTTTCCATCACTTTGTTTTTTACCAACCTTTATAGCGTAAGTAGGTATTTGGGTGTAAAAAACACCTTCTTTTAAATCGAAAGCTGGCTTTTTATACAATATATCATTGTAAAGCGTAACCGATTTTAAATTGGCATGTGGTATTACATAATTAGCAAATAAAAAAGTAACTCCGCTAAGCAATACGGCTACAAAAAATAAAGGACGCATAAAGCGGAGTAGCGATACGCCAGATGATTTTATGGCAACTAACTCAAAGCTTTCGCCTAAGTTACCAAACGTCATTATACTTGATATTAAAATAGCAATAGGCATTGCCAATATTAATAAAGTAGCACTCATGTAAAATAAAAATAAACCTATCGTACCAAAATCTAACCCCTTACCAACCAAATCATCAATGTACTTCCAAACTGTTTGCATTAACAATACAAATAATGCAATAAAAAAAGTAACAATAAAAGGACCGATGAACGACTTTAGTATTAGTTTATCTAGCTTTTTAAACATGCAAAAAATGTAGTGTTTTTTAATGGTACAAAAATACCATTTTATTTATAGCATGCATGTGTAGGTAAAATATGTGCTAAATATTAACGTATTGCTAGTATAAAAAAAGAGTGTTGGCTAACACTCTTTAAATTTTATTTAGAAAATTAACTGCCAAGCCTATGAAATAAATCTTTTACCTGATAATCCCACAATTGACTTTGATCTTTAATTTCTTTTTTTTCTGCAAAGTCGTTTATTATCAAAATGGTTTGATTTGTAACTTCCGATTTTTGAATTCTCCATTCAAAATATTCGTCTTTAGCCATGTGATGCCATCTAAATTTTACAAATTTAGCATCTTCGCTATCTAATAAATCGGCTTTTTCCTCAGTACCATTCCACGAAAAACTAAAAACATCATCTTTTTCATCAACCTTATCGGCAAACCACTCTTGTAGTGCAGATGGATTTCTTAAAAATTCATATAATATACCTGGGGAACATCTAACTGGGTATTCTAACGTAAACAAAACTTTCTTACTCATTCTATCTTTTTAAAAATTTCTTCTATCCTGCAATTATAACAAAATATATTACTCTACAAAATATTTAGCCGTTTATTTTTTAAATGGTAAAAACAATTTACATTCTATAAAGTTTAAAAAAATGGCTTGAAAACCAATAAACTATAATATTTTTTTTGGAAACATATTAAAATTGGTATAAATTACGTTTACTAAAATTATATATTTAACAACTTGTTAACCTATAAATTTTAAAAACTAACCTTTAAATATTTCACTTATGAGTATGCGTCAGCTTAAAATAAGTAAATCAATAACTAATAGGGAAAGCCAAAGTCTTGAAAAATACCTACAGGAAATTGGAAAGGTAGAATTAATTACACCAGAAGAAGAGGTAAAACTAGCTATTAAAATTAAACAAGGCTGCCAAATTTCGTTAGAAAGATTAACTAAAGCCAATCTACGCTTTGTAGTATCTGTTTCAAAGCAATATCAAAATCAAGGATTAACATTACCCGATTTAATAAACGAAGGAAATTTAGGCTTAATAAAGGCTGCACAGCGGTTTGATGAAACAAGAGGATTCAAATTTATTTCGTATGCCGTATGGTGGATACGCCAAAGTATTTTACAAGCGTTAGCTGAGCAATCAAGAATTGTACGTTTACCCTTAAATAAAGTGGGCTTAACAAACCGCATAAGTAAAGCCTACAGCCAATTAGAGCAGGAGTTTGAGAGAGAACCTACCGCCGAAGAATTAGCCACTTTATTAGAAATTGATATTGAAGAGGTATCGGCAACGTTGGGTATGAATGCAAGGCATGTAAGTATGGATCAACCATTGGCCGATGGGGAAGATAGTACATTGATAGATGTAATGATAAACCCACATGCCATTAGTACCGATAATGAACTATCAAAAGCATCCCTAAAAACAGAAATTGATCGTTCGTTAAGCACACTTACCGAAAGACAAAAGGATGTTATTCGTTTTTTCTTTGGATTGGGGGTAGATCATGCTCTTAGTTTAGAGGATATTGGCGAACGTTTTAACCTTACCAGAGAAAGAGTACGCCAAATAAAAGATAAAGCCATTACTAAGTTAAGAGGAACAAATAGGTGTAGTTTGTTGAGAAGTTATTTGGGGGGGTAGCAGTTGGCAGTTAAAATTATTTAGATTTTGCAATTTACAATAAACGTCCCTTCCAAACTTAATATCCTTAATACCTCTACGGTTATTTTATTTTTTGCTTTGCAAAAAATCATAAAAATCAGTCCAATCATAAAAATCAGCGTTCCTTCTTCCCAAAATTCAATTTTATTAATCCCTATTTTTACCGAAATTTGCACAACTTAATAAATTACAATAAATGGCTATCGAAATAAAAGTTCCCACCGTTGGCGAAAGTATTAATGAAGTAACATTGGTAAAATGGTTAAAAAAAGATGGCGAATATGCAAACAGAGATGAAGTAATTGCAGAGCTTGAAAGCGAAAAAGCTACATTTGAAATTAATGCTGAACAAGCTGGAACTCTAAAAATAATTGCACAAGAAGGCGATACTTTAAAAATTGGTGATATTGTTTGTAGTATTGATACAGATGCTGCAAAGCCAGAGGTTGCTGAGCAGTCGGCAGTTGCCAGTGTGCAGCCTGCAAAAGTAAGTGATGTAAAAATTGAAGAAGCCCCAAAACCGCAAACAGATGTAAAAGCAACACCTGTTGCAGCTGCTATAATTGCCGATAAAAAAGTAGATGTAAAAGGTGTAATGGCAAGCGGAAGCAATGGAAAGATTGTTAAGCAAGATGTTTTAGATGCACTAAATAATCCCGGAAGAAAACCAGGTGTTGAGTTATTTAGCCGTAACGACAGGCCAGAAAAAATGAGCAATTTGCGTAAAACCATAAGCAGGCGTTTGGTTGAAGCAAAAAATACAACTGCCATGCTTACTACGTTTAATGAAGTAGATATGGGACCGGTAATGGAAATTCGTAAGCAGTATAAAGATAAATTTAAAGAAGTACACGGCGTTAATTTGGGCTTTATGAGTTTTTTTACAAAAGCTTGTTGTTATGCCTTGCAAGAGTTTAAATCGGTAAATGCTTATTTGGATGGAGAGAATATAATTTATCATGATTATTGTGATGTATCTATTGCAGTTAGTGCACCAAAAGGATTGGTTGTGCCAGTAATACGAAATGCTGAAAGCCTTAGTATGGCTGGTATTGAAGCCGCTGTGGTAGATTTAGCTACTAAAGCAAAAAATAATAAATTAACCATTGAAGAAATGACTGGCGGAACATTTACTATTACCAATGGTGGAATATTTGGTAGTATGATGAGTACACCAATTATTAATATACCGCAAAGTGCAATTTTAGGAATGCACAATATTGTAGAGCGACCAATGGCAGTAAACGGACAAGTAATTATTAAGCCAATGATGTATGTGGCATTAAGTTACGATCATAGAATAATTGATGGAAGAGAATCGGTAGGTTTTTTAGTAAGAGTAAAACAATTATTGGAAAATCCTGCATTGTTGTTGTTTGGAAAAGACCCAGTAAGTAGTTTGTTAGAATTATAAATTAATTTTTAAAAAGTATAACGCCTTTAGTAATTTGCTAAAGGCTTTTTTATGATACACTATCAATCTTACATAAAATCCGCTTCTGCTATTTTAAGCCTGTACAAAGGCGAAGAACCTTTTGCTAATTTTTTAAAAAAATATTTTGCAGCCAACAAAAAACATGGCTCAAAAGACAGAAAACATATAGCTACACTTTGCTACAATTTTTTTAGGCTAGGTAAGGCTTTGCCAGATATGTTAATAGAAGAAAAGATATTTTTAGCCACTTTTTTTATTGGTAATTTTTCAAAAGAATTTTTGTTATTGTTAAAAGATGTATGGATAAATTTAGCAAATAAATCGTTAGATGAAAAGTTGAAGAACCTGCATTTTAATGTACTCGATATTTTTCCTTTTGTAAATGAATTGAGCAAAGAGGTAGAAATAGAAAAATTATGCTTATCCTATTTTTCTCAACCCAAATTATTTTTACGATTTAGAGAGCAATTTTTACGTTGGAAAATGTTAGAACGTTTAACCGCTTCAAAAATACCATTTGAGTGGCGTGGCTTAGATTGTTTGGCTTTTGAAAACGGAACAAACCTTGATGAAGTTTTACAAATGGGCTATGAGGTAATTGTACAAGATTACAACTCTCAACAAACATTAAATTACATAAAAGAAAATAAAGCCTTATTTAAAACACCCAATATTGATATGTGGGATTGCTGTGCTGCAAGCGGTGGAAAATCTATTATGTATTACGATATTATGCAGCTTAAAACAAAATTGACTGTATCGGATATACGGTTAAGCATTCTGCAAAATTTACATCAACGTTTTAGAAAAGCAGGCATTGATAAGTACGATTATTTTGTGTGTGATTTGGCTAACGGTAAAAGCCCTTTACCTAACATACAATACAGCACCATCATTTGCGATGTACCCTGTACAGGCAGCGGCACTTGGGGGCGTACGCCAGAGCAATTATATTTTTTTGAGGCAGATAAAATAAAATATTATACGGCTCTACAGCAAAAAATAATTACTAATGCATTGCAACAACTAAAGCCAAATGGGTATTTTATTTATATTACCTGTAGTGTATTTGCTGCCGAAAACGAACAGCAAGTTGAGTTTTTAAAAAAACAATTCCATTTGCAATTAGTACAAATGGAATTGTTAAAAGGTTATGATAAAGAGGCCGACAGTATGTTTGTAGCGGTCTTTAAAAAGTAAATCTCAGGCTACTACTGGAAACTATACGTTTTAATATTATTTGATTAGTGGCCAAACATTTATAAACTAGTAAACTTAAATTTTTGCCCACCAATACTTGCCTCATACATTAAACCACCTTTTTGTTGGGTAAATATCATTACGCCATCTTTATATTTAACATTGGCAGATGCTCCTTCTGTTACTGCTACAGCACTAGCTTGTGCAGAAAATTCAAATCTATTCTCTTTAAATCGATTAAACTCTGCTTCGTTTTCAAAGAAAATAACTTCTCTGTAGGCTTGTCCACCTAATTGCAAACCAACGGTAACTTGTTTCATTTTAGCCATACCAACTAATGTTCCATTTTTATACACAGCACCATTGCCTGCTGCAGCTCCAACTCCAATTCCGCCTTTACCAATGTTAGGGAATATTACATATGCATAAGTACTTCCAAATAGGCTTTTAAGTAAACCATCTTTTTCAATAAATTCTACTTTGGCTTCCGAGGCATCAGCAATTATTTTTTCTTTTTTTTGTGCAGATTGTGCTATCAAATTATTGCTAACTAATGCCATAAATGCAACTAAAATAAACTTGAACGCTTTAATTTTAATGGTGTTATTCATAATGTTTTTTATATACAGTAAATCAATAATTGTGCTAACTTTTCTAAAGCCAACGTTAATGTTTTTTACCTTATAATAACTCTCACCTACTTTTAAGTTGTAGAAATAATTTCCCATTTAAATCATCTTCATCATAATAAATCGTGTTATAAAATGTGTAATAAAAAAATCCATTTGATATTTTTCAAATGGATTTTTTTATTAATATTCTAAACTATGTAAGTAATTTATCTCTTCAACACCTTCTTTATCACATCTTTTTTACCATCAACATTTACTTGTACATAGTAAATACCAGCACTAAATTTAATCATTGGTATAGTATACGTTTTTGCACCAATCGTTTGCTGGGCTTCGGTATTGTAAACTCGTTGCCCAGCAGTATTGTAAATAATTATTTGGATAGATGCTGAACTGTTATTATACACCGTAACAAATAATTTATCGCTAACAGGGTTTGGCGTTATTTGCGTTTTACAAGGGAGGGCATAATTTGATAACGTTACTAAAGCAGTATCGCTACAACCATTATTATTCACAACAATTAATTTGTAAATACCTGTTGCTGTAATTTGTGTTGGATTAGTTATGGTAACACCGCCAATACTCCAATTAGTTGTAAGGTTGGTTGTGTTGTACAATACTGTTAAATCGTAAATGCCATTACTACAAAAAGTGTCTACAACATCGTTACCCAAATTCGGTTTTGGGCTAACTAATAAATTAATTAAAGCAGTATCGCTACAGCCAAAAGTGTTAGTAGCAATTAATCTATACGTTCCTGTTGTATTTACAGTTGTTGGGTTTGCTATAGTATTTCCGCCTAATGTCCAGTTGGTAGTCAACCCAGCCGTATTATACTGTGTAGTTAAATTATAGGTGTTACTTCCACAAACAATATCACTTTTATCGGCACCTAAATTTGGTTTAGCATTTGCGGCTACTATTACAAAAGCAGTATCTGTACAACCACTAGGGTTAGTTGCTATTAGTTGATAGGTGCCAATTGCTGTTACTGCACTAGGATTACTAACTGTATTGCCTCCAAAAGTCCAGTTGGTAGTTAAGCCACTTGTAATAAATTGTGTGGTTAAATCAAAATTTGTACCTCCGCAAATACTAGCATTTTTATCAACACCTAAAGCAGGTTTTGCAACAAAGTTTACTGTAGCACTATCTAAATAAAAAGTAGTATCAGCACTAATTTTCATTTTTATTCTATATTTGATACTGCCACTTGGCTGTGTAGAAATATCATCTACATAATTAAAACTGCGTTGTATGAAAGAACCTGTAGTTATTTGTGTATTAATGGTAGAATAGTTAATATCCGTAGGCAATTTTCTCTCTACATACACCACAATACCTGTATCTGTTTTAGCACTAAATTGAATGTTAGTTTTACAACTGTTTGTAGCAATATTTTGTGTGTATCGTTGTTTAATTAAGTAGCTAAATGCTTTTAACATATTTGGTATTCCGTAACCAACTCTATCATCTGGGTTTGCAGTACGTGTAGCACTTTGTTGTAAAGCATTAATTATACTCATATTATTTTCCTCAGGAAAGGCTTGCCACAAGCAAGTAGTAATACCAGCCATATTTGGGCAAGCAAATGATGTTCCATTACCACCAGCCGGACCACCAGTTGTAGTATTTGCAATAACAGCACCTGCACCAACTGCTGCTACATTTGGTTTAATTTGCCCATCGCTACTTGGGCCATAACTACTAAAACTTGCCACTACACCACTATTATTTACTGCACCTACAGCCAATACGCTATCAGCATCTGCAGCACTTATTAAATATCGCCAAGGAGTGTTGCCTTCGTTACCGTTTGCAAAAACAGCTAGTATTCCTTTTCTTGCGGCTATATCTGCAGCCCTTGCAGATATGGTGGTATTGCCATCCATATTTGCATAGGTATAATCAAATAATGTTCCTCCATCAAAATCGTAATAACCTAATGATACCGAAAATACATCTACACCTAAACTATCTGCTCTTTCTGCTGCTGCCGCCCAGTTTTGTTCCTCAATTGGGTATTCACTTGCTACATCCTCTGTTCTATATAAATAAAAACTTGTTTTTGGGGCTTGCCCCATAAATACACCTGGCATATTTGCGGCAATGGTGCTTAGGCATTGCATTCCATGGGCATTGTCTTCATTTACATTGGCATCGCCTGTTACAAAATCCCATGTGCCTAATATTTGATTATTTGTACGAATACTATCAAAAGTGGGAAGTGTTAAGTAACGAAAAAAACCTGCATCCATTACCGCCATTTGCATACCTTGACCACTGTACCCTCGGTTGTGCAAAAATTGCCCATTGTGCAATCGTACCTGATTGCCTGATGAACCATACGTATAAACATCACCACTAACTCCTTGACCTAAATTATTAATTGGTGGTGGAGTTGTATTGCCAATTGATGCATCTAATTTTTTATTTACTGGTTGATTATTTGTGCCAGCAAATGGGGCTAATGGTCCACTACTTAATACAAAAGGAAGGCTATTGATTTTTGCTAAAGCAGCAGCATCAGTTGTTTGTATAGCTACTTGGTTAAGCCATTTGCTACTATTTAAAATGGTAACAGCACCTGCTTGCCTAATACTATCAATAAATCGTGGAGTAATAGGTAAATCACTACTATCTATTGCAATGCCATACCTTGTTCTACGAGCCAAAGCCCTAGGCGTAAGGTATGCACTTGGGTTGCTTATTGAAAAAGGATTTGTGCCTTTATGTTTTAGTTTGATGATGTATTTAGTGTATTGGGCATTTACAGTGCCGCAAAATAACATTCCAATAATTACCAAAAGTGTAGATATCTTTTTCATAAAAAATTATTTAGTAAAATCAAAAATCGTAAATCAAAAAATCAAACATATTACTTACTATCATACGCCCATTTTATTAAAGTAGCTCCCCAAGTAAATCCACCACCAAAAGCCGCTAACACAATATTATCTCCCTTTTTTAATTGTTTTTCCCAATCCCATAAGCATAACGGAATTGTAGCGGCTGTAGTATTACCATATTTCTGAATGTTTATCATTACTTTTTCTCTTGGCAAACTCATTCTATTGGCTGTAGCATCTATTATACGTAAGTTGGCTTGGTGTGGCACTAGCCAAGCAATATCATCGGCTGTTAAATTATTACGTTGCATTAATTCGTAGCTAACATCGGCCATTCCTTTTACAGCAAACTTAAATACGGCTTGCCCTTCTTGATAAATATAATGTTCTTTATTAGTAACAGTTTCTATGCTACTTGGTTTAGCAGAGCCGCCAGCCTTCATGTGTAAAAAATTTGCACCACTACCATCGCTTCTTAAAATACTATCTTTTATGCCATTACCTTCTTCATTTGGCTCTAGTAATACACAAGCAGCTGCATCACCAAAAAGTATGCAAGTTGTTCTATCGCTATAATCTACAATGCTACTCATTTTATCTGCCCCAACAACTACTACCTTTTTATATCGTCCGCTTTCAATAAAGCTTGTGCCTGTTGTTAAAGCAAATAAAAATCCACTACAAGCAGCAGCCAAATCAAAACTAAAAGCATTTACAGCCCCAACTTTATGTGCAATTAAATTTGCTGTTGCAGGAAAAAACATATCTGGTGTAACCGTAGCACAAATAATACAATCAATTTCCTCTGGGCTAATGCCTCTTTTTTTACATAACTCCAATACCGCAGGTGCACCCATATCGCTAGTACCTAATCCATCACCTTTTAAAATTCTACGTTCTTCAATACCTGTTCTGCTTTTAATCCATTCATCATTAGTATCAATAAATTTTTCTAACTCTTTGTTGGTTAATCTAAACTCTGGTAAATATGCACCAACGGCGGTAATAGCGGCTGTAATTTTGTTCATTTATAGGTTTGTTTTGAAAAATAATAGGTTTACTATTCCTTTTGTAAAAATACGTAAAAAACCTTAGTCATATTTTAACGATTTGGGTACAAAAATATCCGTATTTTCGTATTTACTTATGTATGCGTATTTGCAAGGAAAATTTAGTTACAAAAGCCCGGCACAGGTTTATTTAGATGTACATGGCGTTGGTTATGAGGTAAATATTAGCCTTACCACCTATAGTTTTATCCAAAATATAACCGAAGGCAAGCTTTTTACGTATTTACAAGTAAAAGAAGATGGACATACGTTATATGGTTTTTTTGAAAAGGAAGAAAAGGAAATGTTTGTGCTTTTAATTGGAGTTTCTGGTATTGGTGCAGCTACTGCAAGAATGATGTTGTCTAGCCTTGTACCTGCCGAAATTGTAAAAGCAATACAGCAGGGAAATGTAAAGCTGATTGAAAGTGTAAAGGGTATTGGTAAAAAAACGGCCGAACGCTTAGTGTTAGAGTTAAAAGATAAAGTAAGCAAATACGCCACAACAACCGATATAGTTTTGCCAAAAGGCAATATTTTACAGCAAGATGCGTTAAACGCTTTAATAGCGTTAGGTATTAATAAAAATCAAGCCGAGCAATCCATCCAAAAAATCATCCTTACAGAACCATCAGTAACTCATTTAGAAGATTTAATTAAAAAAGCATTAAAAGCAATTTGACAGAAATTCTACGTTAATCGATTTACCGGATGATGCTTATTAGAAAAAAATTATTGAAGCTGCAGAGCTTAGCTGTTGTTACAATTGTAGCGTTATTGCTTAATCCTGCCTATACTTATGCTAAAATGTTAGATGGTAAACTTATGCCATCCAATGTAGATACAGTTGTTCCTAATAACGGCATTCCATTACCTTACCCCATTAGCGATAGAAGGGGAGATGCCGTATCTAATAATAAAAAAAGTACATTAGATTTAAAAAATCCTAGTAACTATAAAGATTCGGTGGTGTATGATGCTAAATTAAAGCGTTATATTGTTTATGAAAAAATAGGCAACAAATACTATCGTACACCCACAACCTACAGTTTTGATGAGTATTGGAAAATGCGTAATCGCCAAAGTGAAAATGAATATTTTAAAGAAAGAAGTAATACCCTTAGCATACTTAACAGAGGTAAAGTAAAACCTAAACTAAAAATTGGCGATAATTTATTTAACCGCCTTTTTGGTAATGGCAAAATAACCATTGTGCCACAAGGAAATGTAGATATTACCGCAGGCTACCAAGGGCAAAATATAAAAAACCCAACATTACCAGAAAGAGCAAGAAAGAATGGAGGTTTTGATTTTGATATGAATGCCCAATTAAATGTAAATGCGGATATAGGCGGAAAACTAAAATTTCCTATTAATTACAATACATTAGCAAATTTTGGACAAGATAATCAGCTAAAATTAGACTACACAGGGTTAGATGATGAAATTATAAAACGCTTTGAAGCTGGTAATGTAACCTTTCCAAGCCGCAGTACTTTAATACCTGGTGCCCAACAATTGTTTGGTATAAAAACACAGTTGCAATTTGGTAAATTATTTTTAACTACCGTAATAGCCAATCAAAAATCGCAACGCCAAACACAGCAGTTACAAGGTAGCAGTGCTGTACAACCATTTGAGGTAAAGGCAGATGAATACGAAGAAAATAGACACTTTTTATTAGCCCAATATTTTAGGAAAAATTACAATAAAGTAATGAGCAATTTACCTGCCGTTATTGCACCTACACAAATTTTACGAATGGAGGTTTGGGTTACTAATCGTAATGGTACCACCACCGAAACAAGAGATGTTGTTGGTTTGATGGATTTGGGAGAATCTCAATTAGGCTTTAATCCTCCTAATCCGCTAAATCCTTTTAATAATGCCAACTCCCTATATCCACAAATAAAAGCAAACTCTAGCAATAGAAACTCTAGCTTAGTATTTAATAATTTAATAAACCTTGGTTTACAACCAGTACAAGATTTTGAAAAAACATTTGCTCGTAAGTTAGATTCTACACAGTACACATTTAATAGGCAAGTAGGTTTTATATCCCTAAGTCAACCATTACAAACCGATGAAGTTTTAGCGGTAGCCTATCAATATTCTTTTAACGGAAAAATATTTCAGGTAGGGGAGTTTTCTCAAGATTTACCGCCAGATAGTAATTCGGCCAATCAACAAGTATTGTTTTTAAAATTATTAAAAGCAACATCACAACGTCCATCTTTACCTATATGGAGTTTAATGATGAAGAATGTGTACTCTATTGGGTATGGTACATTAACACCACAAGATTTTAAGTTAGATGTACTGTATCAAGAGCCAGGCTTAGGTTGGAAACGATATGTACCATTTGGTAATAAAAATGCAGGCTTTCCTATTATTTCTTTAATAAATTTAGATAGATTAAATAATCAATTAGATCCCCAGCCAGATGGGGTTTTTGATTATGTAGAAAATTTTACAGTGTTCTCTCAATACAGTCGTGTAATGTTTCCTGTACTAGAGCCATTTGGTAGAGATTTAGCTGCCGGCATTTATACCAATCCATCTTCCCCAACCATTAAAGATACGTTATACTATGCCTTGTATGATAGCATAAAAGCGGTTGCACAGCAATTTCCAAACCTTAATAGGTTTGTATTAAAAGGAACTGCAAAAGTTTCTGGATCGGGAGATATTAATATTGGCTATAATGTTCCTCGTGGCTCTGTAACCGTTAGTGCAGGTGGTAGGCAATTGATAGAAGGAATAGATTACGATATTAATTATGATTTAGGTACAATAAAAATTACCAACTCAGCCATAATAAATGCTGGAATACCAGTACAAGTAAACTCCGAAAATAATGCCTCGTTTGGCTTAATACAAAGAGGTTACATGGGTTTACGCTTTGATTATATTGCCAAAAATAAATTAAAAGAACAATTAACTATTGGTGGTACGTTAGTACGATTGACCGAACGACCATTTTTTAGTAAAGTTAATTATAATGAAGATCCTATACGAAATACCATGTATGGGTTAGATGTAAATTACCGTAAAGAAATTCCACGGTTAACTAAGTTGTTAGATAAATTGCCTTTTTATAAAACAACAGCACCATCTAACTTAAATGTATTTGCCGAGGGGGCCTATTTAAAACCTGGGCATGCACCACAAATTGGTAAAGGCAGCAAAGGGGTTATTTATATAGATGATTTTGAAGGAACACAAGCTGGGGTAGATTTAAAATTTCCTCCCATTGCTTGGGCATTAGCATCGCCACCACAAGGAGCTACAGATGAGTTTGGCAATCCCAAATTTCCTGAGGCTGCATTAAACGATGATATTTCAGCAGGAAAAAATAGAGCTAAAATTGCTTGGTATCAAATTGAACCTGTATTGCAACAATATAGGGGAGCTAATAATCCTTTGGCTCCTAATGCTGCCGAATTAAGTGACCCAAGAGTACGCCAAGTTTATCAAAAAGAAATTTTTCCGCAGCGTACAACAGCATTCGGCGAAAGCCAATTAATTACATTCGATTTATCGTATTACCCAACCGACAGAGGTTCGTATAATTATGATGATGCAAATGTAACGGCTAATGGAAAATTAACCAATCCTAAAACAAGATGGGGAGGTTTAATGCGTAACATCGATCAATCCGATTTTGAAACCGCTAATATTGAGTTTATTGAATTTTGGGCACAAGATCCATTTATTATTAAACCCAATTCTACCGGAGGTAAACTTTATTTTAATTTAGGAAATATTTCGGAAGATGTATTAAGAGATGGTAAGCGTTTTTATGAAAATGGATTACCATCGCCAAACTTACCTGCCCCAACCGACGAAAGTAATTGGGCAAGAGTTCCACGTAATCCAATACAAGTTACCAATGCGTTTAGTAACGATCCAGATGATAGAGTGTATCAAGATATTGGTTTTGATGGCTTAAACGATACAGCCGAAGCAAGAAAGAGAATTACCTTTTTAAATAACTTAAAAGCAAATACAGGAGCTACATCACCAGCTTATTTAAATGCAT
>JANNWD010000470.1:0-8557 GCA_031408315.1 Bacteroidota bacterium | reverse complement strand
CGGCTGGACATTAATAATTTAGCTAAGTACAAATCATCAGCTTTTATTTATAAATTTAGCTTCGGTAAGCCGGGGCGGACACAGCAACTATTCCCCCACTTCGGCAAGCCGTACCGTTGGTGGCAATAAACCCGAGTACTTTAAATAATAAATTAACAAATAATATGATTAGGATTTTCTTTACAACTGCAATGTTTTTTTTTAGCACAATATTTTTATTTGCTCAACAAAAAAATACGAACACTACAACAGCATCATTAGTCAGTAGTATCGCAATTTCTAATGCGGACTTAGGCATTTTCCCTTATTTTAAAACATTACCTAATTTCAAACCACTAAATGAAAGTGACTCAATAACAATTCAACAAAACCGTACGTATTTTTACGACGGAAAATCTTATATTACAATAGAAGGAAAGGTCTCTGCACAGAGATTAAATGTAATTGATAGAGAAATGAAAATACCGTCTGAGTTCCAAATTATACAGGAATTTGATAAGTTAGTTGCAACTTTGGGTGGAAAAAAAATATATTCAGGAAAACTACCCGAAGAACAATTGGGAAAAATCTCAAATTCCGACATTGTGAGTTTAGCCTCAAAACACCAAATAGCACCTAATGCTTATTATGGGGTTGTTGAATACGTTATCAAAACACCTCAAAAAGAAGTTTGGATACAATTAGTACCTGCATCTATTGGGTCGAATTTTTATAACCTTTTAGTTGTTGAAAAGCAAAGCCAGCTATTGACAACTAATATTAATAAGCAAAATTCCATATTGAAGGACTTAGAAAAAAACAATAAAGCAATTAGTAAATTGTCTTTCGACTTGGATAACACAACACTACTTACAGAATCAAAAGACGAATTATTAAATATTCTTGGTGTTTTTCAAGCTCATCCAGATTGGAAGATAAAAATTGAGATACATAATGCCCCAATTGGAAAACCTGATTACATTTTAGAATTAACTGAAAAAAGAGCAGTAGCTATTAGAGCCGAATTAGTTGCATTAGGGGTAAATTCAACTTCCCTATTAACAAAAGGTTTAGGTGATAAAAATCCTATGGTTTCTAATGACACAGAAAAAGGAAGACAGACAAACACAAGGATTGAAATTTCAAAACTTTAACTGCCACCAACAAGGGGTTTTGTGCAAGTTGGGCAGACGGAATAACAATGAGCAGCAGTGCATATCCAAGCAGTGGTTCGGGCAGAAGTTTTTCAATCATCTTTTGTACATTATTTGTACATTTGTTATTCAATCGGCAGCGGTTCCAGGCAAAAGGAATACTAATTCCCAACCTGCACAAAGCCCTGTTCGTTGTGCGTCAGCTTAAAAAACATCCCGTAAAATTGGAGAATTTGGACAACCATAAAAACAAAATTCTTGAAAATGGTTTTACGACTGTTGAAAACATCTATTCGACAGATGAAGTTGAACAAATTTTGACTACTATAAATGAAGCCGACACTTCAAGAGAAACTTTTAGAAAATCTGCCGACCTTTTTGCGGTTAGACAATTTTTAAATGAAATCCCAGCCACAAGAAAACTTATTTTCAACGAAAAATTAAACTCGACAATTACTCAACTTTTTGGACAGAGGTATTTTGTAGTAAAGAGTATTTATTTCGACAAACCTGAAAATTCAAATTGGTTTGTTTCCTATCATCAAGACTTAACAATTTCGGTAGACAAAAAACTCGAACTTGAAAACTTTGGCCCTTGGACAGTGAAACAAAATCAGTTTGCAGTTCAACCACCAATCGAAATTTTGGAGAATAACTTTACTATCAGAATTCACCTTGATGACACCGACGAAAACAACGGAGCGTTGAAAGTTATATCTAAATCACATTTGAAAAAGGTCTATAGACCAGAAACAATTAATTGGGCGACAGAAACCGAAAAAACTTGCAACGTTAGAAAAGGTGGAATTATGATTATGAAACCGCTGCTTTTACACAGTTCAAGTAGAACAACAAACAATAAAAAAAGGCGAGTAATACACATTGAGTTTTCAAACCAAGAATTACCAAATCAATTGAATTGGTCGGAAAGAATAAATTGAACTTTCAATTACTTTAAATAAGAAATGACAACAAAATGAAACAATCTATACTTTTATCAATTTTTATTTTTACTTGTATTATTACTTTTTCTCAATCTAAAATTAAAGACAATAAAACTTTTGATAGCACTTTTAAAAGACAAAACAATGAAAATGTCGTTTATAAACTTTTCCCAACACAGAATATGTGGACGTTTATTAAATTAAACACAAAAAATGGAAAACTTTGGCAAGTTCAATTTGACATAAAAGACAATAATCGATTTGAAGTTTCTTTAAGTTTGATACCATTAGTTGATTCATCAAACGAATTGACCGAAAGATTTACACTTTACCCAACGCAAAATATCTATACTTTCATTTTGCTTGACCAAGTTGACGGTCGAATGTGGCAAGTTCAATGGTCAACTGAAACTACAAAAAGAGTCATTATACCAATCGAATAAAATAAAGAATGGCCAAGAAAGCCGAACGCACAACATTGGGTTTGGCAAAATTTGGGCAGAAGCAATACCCATCAGCTTTAGTTCGCTATTGGGCTTTGGTTCGGGCAGAAGTTTTTCAATTTGGCTTTTTGTTCTTATCTTCATTTTCAGTAACAATATTGGGCAGCGGTTTCGGGCAGACGATTTTCAAATGCCCAAATTTCGCCAAGCCCTAGCCGTTGGTGGCAATTTTGCCGAAAGTCTAATCTAACAGAAAATCATTTAATGGGATTATTTAGTTTTTTGAAAAAAAATATAACTCACTCAGAAAAATCGAAAGTAGAAAAAATCGTAACAAATCAAGTTTGTCATAAAAATTTGAAAGACTTTCAACAAATAAATATTGTACTTCTAACATCCAAGAAAGTTACTGTTGATTTTTACGAATCGAATATTAATAGTTCTATACTTTTAATAAAAATTCAAGGTGAAATTTTAGATGGAAGTAAAGGTTCAATAGACAGTGAATACATAAAACAAAGAATTGGACTTGCCCTTTTAAGTTGGACTTTCATTGGAGTAATATTAGATTTGACAGACTTGGAGTATAGGTTTGGTAATTCAATTATCGAAGCTTTTATGCCATTAAACAACGTAAGAATTGGAGAAGACAAATTTTTAACTTCATATGTTTTATCTGATAAAAACAAATTTGGCTTATCTACTATTTGGTGTTTTGACTTAAACAAACCAAGAGAACCAATTTTCTATAATCTAGACGAAGCTTTTAAATTTCTAGATAATAAAGTATCGTTAATTTAAATTAACAATAATGAAAATGTATATTTTAGTAAAAGAGAATGTTCCAAATAAATTTGTGCCTGTAATTACGGCCCACGCCTCATTGGCTTGCTACAAAAAATTTGAAGAAGTAGAAGAAATGCAAATTTGGATAAATTCCATATTTAAAAAAGTAGTTTGTAAAGTAAATGAAGTAGAATTTGAAAATTCAAAAAGTGAAGCTAATAATTTAATACTGACAGAATCTGCTATGAATAATGATGAAGTATGTATTGCATTTTGTCCAAGAAATGAATATTCAAAACAGTTTAAATTCTTTAGAATGTGGACACCAAGTGTAGAATAAAACTGCCACCAACATTGCGTTTGGCAATATGGTGGCTTCGGTAAGCAACAATGAGCATTGGGTTCGCTATTGGGCTTTTGTTTCGGCTTGACAAACATCGCTGAACATTGGTAAGTTATATTTATCTTTGATACATAGCCAAGCAGCGGTTCCGGGCGGAAGAATTTCAAATTCCCCAATAACGCCAAGCCCTGTTCGTCGTACAAAAATAAAAAACACCATCCATCTTTTTGTGGCTTACGTTGCCTTCTTAGGTCGGCACACGTTAAAGTTTATAGTATTCCTTTTTACACAAATTTTTGCTGCTAAGCCTTCGCCGCTATTTTGTTTTCCAATCAACAGTAATCAATAATTTATACCGAGTATAAAAAAAGCCAGAATAGAAATTCCGGCCATTTAATCCAATATCCTATGAAAAACTAAATGTTAGATGCCTAAGCACTGCAAAATCTTGTGTTAGTTTCGTTAATATTTGTTACAACCCAAACAAGCCTTTATTCAACGCTTGCAAAGCTTGCTCTTTATAACTACGAGGAATTAATAAAGAAATATTATGCCTGCTACCGCCATAACTAACCATACGTACTGGTATAGCCGAAACCGATTCAAATAATTTACGCATTACCTCTTTTGTTTCGGTAATTTCATTACCCACAATAGATACAATACTTTGGTTGGTATCAATTTCTACTGTGCCAAACGCTTCCAATTCTTTTAAAATTTCGGGCAAATAAATATCACTATCAACTGTTACAGATACAGCAACTTCCGATGTTGTAATCATATCTATAGATGTTCTGTACTTTTCAAACACCTCAAATACTTTTCTTAAAAAACCGTATGCCAACAACATTCTGCTGCTCTTAATTTTTATAGCAGTAATACCATCTTTAGCAGCTACTGCTTTTACACCAACGCTACCAGCTTGTTCTGTAATTAATGTGCCTTTTGCACTTGGGTGCATGGTGTTTAATAACCTAACAGGTACATTGTAAAATTGTGCTGGCCAAATACTTGCAGGATGCAAAATTTTTGCCCCAAAATAAGCTAACTCAGCAGCCTCATCAAAACTCAATTGTTCAATAGGTAAGGTTTTATCAACCACTCTTGGGTCGTTGTTGTGCATACCGTCAATATCTGTCCATATTTCACATACACTTGCATTAACTGCGGCGGCAATTAAAGACGCACTATAGTCACTTCCGCCTCTTTTTAAATTATCTACTTCGCCTTTTGCATTTCGACTTATGTATCCCTGAGTTACAAAAATACTGGTGTCTTTATTACGCTGCATTAGCTGTGCCAACTTTACTTTAATAGTTCCTATTTGCGGTTCATCGTAGCTATCAATCGTCATAAATTCTAGTGCTGGTAAAAGCACATGATTTATATTTTGCTCATCTAAATAAATGCTGAATAGTTTTGTGCTAAGTAATTCGCCTTGTGCTAAAATATCTTTATTTAAAGCTTCGCTAAATGATATTTTTAATATGATTGTTAAAAATTCAAAATGTTCTGCTAGTATTTTGTTGGCTTTTATTTTACTTTCATCCGAACTTAATAAGTCTTGTATAAAATTTTGATAGTGTTGTTCTAATGCATCAATTTGTAGCTTGGCTTCATTTCTATTTCCACTTGCCAAGGTGTTGCTAATTTCAACCAAAGCATTTGTAGTACCACTTAATGCTGAAAGAACTACAATTTTACTATCGGCATCTGCTGTTATTAAATTTGCAACTTGTTTCATTCGCTGTGGCTTACCTACGCTGGTGCCACCAAATTTCATCACTTTCATTTGTTAATTTGCTTTTATTATAATTGGTGCAAATATATATTAAGTATAGTGGAGAAAAATAATCAGTTAGCAATTAGCTTCAATAATATAGGGTTAATAGGATTAGTGATATCGTATAAAGCAACGCCGGTACTTACATAACTTATTAATAAATTGTTATAAACTATAACATCTTTAAAATAAACTCCAGTAACTGTTTGTTTTAATATTGGGTTGGCAGGATTGGCAACATCATAAACTTTTAATCCATCATTATTACAGCAAATATATAAAGTAGCCCCTTCCAGAGCTAACCCTTCTGGACTACCGATGGGTAGCGTTTTTATTAATATAGGCTGTGTGACGTTTTTAATGTTATGAACATACAAACCACTTTCGGCTGGACCACATGCTGTATTTCCTTTTAAGGTAACAAAAGCTATTGTATCGTTTGCCACCACTGGATCGCAACTACGGGCATGCCTAGCTTCGGCTAATTTAGATGGCATTGAAGGTGTATCAATGCTATAAATAAATAAACCAGTGGTAGTGCCTATAAACAATTTATTGTTATAAGGATAAATTGTTTCTACCCCAAACCCTAGAAAAGTAGTGCCTTTCTTTATAGGATTAGTTGGATTAGTAATATCATACGAATACAAATTGCTATTATCTACTGCATACAAATAATTATTGACAATAGTAAATTTTGAAAGTGAACCGGCTTTGCCAGAGGTTGAAGCTGCTGAATTAGAAGCACCCTCTTTAGAACAAGACCACCCAAGAAAACATACTAAACTCAGTATAAATATTTTATTAACAAAGTATAACATTTTAGTTAATTTAAATGGTAGTTAATTTTTATAGCAGTTTGATATTACAGAGTCTTTCCTCCATCCAATTACAGCACTATCATAACGAGGACATTCATAATATCCAGATTCAATTGGTTGATTATAATAATATTGACTTTTGCCTTCAGGAAAAGCCCCTGCTATTCTTTTTACTTCAATTACAGAATTGTTGCTAGAAATATCCAATACTACTAAGTCATCATAACTATTAGAATATAAAAAATTACCTTTAATAGATATCTGAGAACTTCCATTTATAGTTATAAACCCTACTCTAGCAGCTGATGATGGAATACTATTATCTATTACATGAATACCTTTCCCAATTTCTAATTGATAAATAAAATTTCCTTTTACATAAATATTACCTGGTATTACTACAGGAATTGCTGTGGCCAAATAAGTAATTTGCTTAGCTTGAGAAAAACTGCCATAAATAGGTTTATTCCCCAGTACTTTTGTATAGTTGTAATTTTGCCTATACCGTAATCTATCACAAGAAAATAATGAAATTAAGAAACAGGCTATAAATATTGACCTCATTAGCGTAGAATTTTATATAAGATTATCAAACTAATAAAACTGCTGCTTTGAATATTAAAATTTTACCCCAAACCTCTCCCCCAACTCCACCAAATCTTTAACCACAACATCCAATAAAGGAATACCTTCTTTCATTCTTATAATTTCCATTTCTCTTTCGGGTGCTCCCGGGATAATAACATTGGGTTGCCCTTCAACAGTTTTAGCATTTTTAAAACGGGTAATCCAATTATCCATGTGTTGTTTAAATTCATTTGCTGGTCTAAATGCATCAATACGCATTGCTCCAAAAAAATGCCCAATACCTTGACCTGGCATATTTTGGGGCATTGGTATATATGCTGGGAATGGTGGCACCCAAGGCCCATAATTTGCACCGCTAAGTATGGCACTAAAAATATCTACAATGGCTCCTAAGCCATAACCTTTGTGGCTTCCATGCTCTTTATCGCCACCTAATGGTAATAATGCACCACCTTGTTTTAATGCATTTGCATTATTTGTAGCATTGCCTTCTTTTGTTTGTACCCAACCGTTGGGGGTGTCTAAATTTTTCCGTTGTAAAATTTCTAGCTTCCCATTTGCCGCTGTTGTTGTTGCAAAATCTGCAACAAAAGCTGGTTCATTACCAGCAGGTATAGCAACAGCAATTGGATTAGTTCCTAATAATTTTTCTATAGAAAATGTTGGTGCTACTAATGCACTTGCATTAGTCATTGCAATCCCAATCATATCATTAGGCAAAGCCATCATTGCATGATAACCTGCTATGCCAAAATGGTTGCTATTTTTTACACTTACCCATCCTGTACCAACATTTTTAGCTTTATTAATAGCTACTTCCATAGCGTAAGGAGCAACTACTAAACCTAGCCCAGCATCACCATCAACTACTGCTGTACTTGGTGTTTCATGCACAACTTTACATGTAGCTTGTGCATTTACTCGTTTTGCTTCCCATAAACGTACGTAGCCAATTAACCTTGCTATACCATGGCTGTCAATTCCTCGTAAATCGGCACTTAGCAAAGCTTTGGTAGCAGTTTGAGCGTCGGCATTGTTACATCCAATTTTTAAAAAAATAGTATTTGTAAAGATGTATAATTGTTGATAAGAAAACATTTTATGCATAGTGCAAATTTACAGTATTCTTCTTTAAGAAAACCGCAGAGACTCAGAGGCGTTGAGGTTTTTAACTCCCAAAAAAAACAAAATACTTTATTAAGTATTTTGTAGAGATTTAAATTCGTTGCAATAAAAAAACATGCCTTTCGGCATGCTCTCTTTTTGCTCAATTTTACTGCTTACATGAACATTGTTTAATTGTCTATTTCCATTTCTTCCATTTGCAAACCAGTTTCATCTTTTTTTAGTGCTTTTAATTTACTTAATTGTTCTGTTGTTAAAATTTGTTGCATCCTTTTTAATTGCCCTTTTTTAAATTCTCTTGTTTGTTGTTTTCTTTCAGCATCGCTAAGTTGTGTATTACTTTCAATAGTTTGTTTTTTTATTTTTGCTTCTTGCTTCATTTCTTTTAACTGCTTCATTTGTGTTCTACTTAAATCTAATTCCTTAAATAATTCTCTATTCTGTTTTTTGGTAGATTTTGTAACCTTATTTGGTGCCACTTGTGTAGCAATAGTTGCTGAGTCAAATTTTGAGTTTACAGGTTTTGTACGTTGTATTTGTGCCGATGCGGCAAAAGCACATATTACTATTATAAAAAAGCAGATTATTTTT
>JANNWD010000469.1:0-3347 GCA_031408315.1 Bacteroidota bacterium | reverse complement strand
AGCTTGCAATTTTTTACTATTGTTTATAGGTATTAACCAATCTTTACTACCGTGTAATATGTACGTATGGCAATTTACTTTTGGTATCCATTTATCTGTTCTTAAATGATAACGCAATACATACTTAACGGGCAGTATAGGTAAAAACCGTTCTATTGTTTTTTTAAAACTAAAATATGGAGCATCTAAAATTAAATACCGAGGTGTATTGTCTGCTGCTAATTTTGCTGCAAAGCCGCTTCCAAGGCTTCTTCCATACACAATTATATGATTTTGTTGGTACGTTTTTGTAAGCGTATCATACACAAACTGTGTATCGCTAAGCATATCTTTTTCGTTACGCTTACCTGTACTTTTTCCAAACCCTCTGTAATCAATCAATACAACATCGTAGTCATATCTATAAAAATCTTTAGCATATTTTGCCCAGCCTTTTATACTTCTACTATTACCATGAAAATATAGGACCAACCCTAAAGGTTTTTCAACTTTAAAATGCAATCCATTAATTCGTACACCAGGTTCTACATCAAAAAATAATTCTTCAAATGGAGCATCATATTTATAAACAAAATCTTGCTTTAATTTTTCTGGCTTAAAAATTAATTTTTCTTGTACAAAATAGGCAATTATGGAGAGTGCAACAATACCAATTATTATGTATAAAAATAGTTGTAGCACACATTTAATTTTAAGTTGTAAATCTACACCTCCTCTTGCTCATCACTAAAAACCCTCTTTATTTTTAACTTAGTTGTAGGTGCTACAATTAACGGAAATTTTTCTACCTGTACATAGCTTTGCTCTAAACCAAATCCTTTTTCTTCGCTAAGTGATAATTCTTTTAACCAAAAATGCAATCGCATTACAATACGTTCAAACAAAGGCAATTCATTATCTTGACTAAGGAATTTTTCCATAACAATAAACTTAAAATCGCCTACTACATTATTTCTTTGCTGGCTTTCGTAACGGCTAGTAACATTTACTTCTCTATTTTTTACTAACTCTTCTACCACTTTTTTAAACATTAAATTAATACGTGGAGCTACTCTAAAGCCCAATTTAAATTCTACCCTAATAATATCGTTAGGTATAATATGTGTAACGTTGTACTCACAAGTGTAAGGATCATCGGCAGTATCTACATGTACAAACCAATAAATATCTGCCCGTTTTGGCATACCACTTAATATGCTGTAAATTATTTTATGCTCAATTTCATTAGGGTTATTTGCACTACTCATGTACACCAAATGAGTAGCATATTTTGGCACACTACTATCGTTGCTTAGTTCCTCTAGTTTACTAATATAATCTTCAAGCTTTACAAACTCTACATATCTATTTTTTATTTTACGAGCCCTATACCACACATACATAATAGCAAATAATGCTCCGCCAACTATCAACGTTACGTAACCGCCATGAGGAAATTTATCTAGGTTAGCAATTAAAAAAGCAATTTCTATAGTAAGATAAACAAATAGAAATAGGTAAATTAATACAGGTTTTGTTCGTTTACTAATTAAATAATTGGAAAATAAAATAGTGGTAGCCAACATACAAAGCGTAATAGCCAATCCATACGCCGCCTCCATTTTACTACTCTCTCTAAAATATAATACAATACCAACACAGCCTACAAAGAGCATACTGTTAATTGCTGGTATGTATAATTGCCCCTTTGCTTCTGTAGGGTAATTAATTTTCATTTTAGGCCAAAGATTTAAACGAATAGCTTCACTAATTAGTGTAAACGAACCGCTAATTAATGCTTGGCTAGCAATAATTGCCGCCGCCGTTGCAATAATAATCCCCGGCAGTACAAACCATTGCGGCATTATACCATAAATAGGTTTTATTAATTCTTCTGCTGCAGGATAAAGAGCTTTTGTTTTTGTTAAATCGGCACTAGATGCAAACACAGTACCACTGTGTTTACTAAGCAACCAAGCCCCTTGCCCAAGGTATTGTACTATTAAACAAATTTTTACAAAAATCCACGAAATTCTTATGTTACCTCTACCACAATGCCCCAAATCGCTATATAATGCCTCGGCACCAGTGGTACATAAAAACACTGCCCCTAACAACCAAAAACCACTTGGGTATTGTGTTAATAATTTAACTGCATACATAGGGTTTAGTGCTTTAAACACTCCCCAATAATTTGGTATTTGTGATATGCCTAATACTAACAACATAGTAAACCACACCATCATTATTGGGCCAAATAATTTACCAATACCAGCACTACCAAATTGCTGCATAGTAAAAAGCACAATTAAAATACCAATTACAATATATATAATAGTAGTTTGAGAAATATCGGCAAACTTTGGAATATTACGTAACCCCTCCACTGCAGATGCTACCGAAATTGGTGGCGTAATCATACCATCGGCAAGTAATGCAGCTCCGCCAAGCATTGCCGGAATTACCAACCATTTTTTTTGTCTACGTACTAAAGTGTATAAACTAAAAATTCCACCCTCTCCTCTGTTATCTGCTTTTAAGGTAAGCAACACATATTTTATGGTAGTTTGTAGCGTAAGCGTCCAAATAATACAACTTAAAGCCCCTAAAATCAATAGCTCCTCAATTGGTTTACCATTAACAATGGCATCAAAAACATAAAGCGGACTAGTACCAATATCGCCATAAATAATACCTAACGCTATAAGTAAACCTGCACCGGTTACTTTATTTACATGTTTACTCACAAAATAAAATTTACTAAAAGATGGAGTTTAATAAACATAGGTTGTATGCCCCAAGTTTATTAATTGCCAAAGGTAAATGTAAATAAAATACGTTTTTATTTTTTTTGAAACCAGCGGTATAGTTCCATAGCAGCATCGTTGTGTCACAATCCGTTCATCGGGATACCATTTGGGAGCATTATAGACCATTGTTTGGGTTTTTCCTTTTTCATTCTTGTAACGATTTTCCAACAATTATTGCAAAAAAATTTTATAAAGTAAAAATTCTTCTTTCGTAATAGTCTGCTAGTTCCTTCTCCTTTGGAGAAGGGTTGGGATGAGGTTAAAATAGTAGGAATTTGATAAATTATATTTTTAAAATAAAACTAGCGTCAAATAAAGTATAATCCTTAATCCTTTTTAATTTATCTAACCTTTCCTATTGTTTCCCCCAAAATTCCGTTAATCAACGGATATAAATATCGTTAAACGACTACCCTAGCCCTCCAAAACAAAAAACATCTTTGTTCTAAGTAAATCAAATAAACAATCCTTGGGCTTGTCCCTACATTTAGGGGTTTTACCAGTTTGTTTAAACACCAACTTTACTTTTTAAAAAAATAACTAATAAAAGAGGGTAAC
>JANNWD010000468.1:0-5752 GCA_031408315.1 Bacteroidota bacterium | reverse complement strand
ATTGCATTTTCAAGTAAAACATTACCAAGGCGATTGGAGTGCTATTTTATTAAGAAGTATAAATGGCGATGTAAATAATGGTTTTATTTCGCCAACCGAAGATGCCGTGTATGCCGATACAATTTTGTTAGATGAATGTACTTATTTTAAAGAAATATTACATCAATTTAAATGCCCACTTTTATCGGTACGTTTATTAAAATTAAGTGCTGGTACTCAAATACATGAACATAAAGATGCCGATTTAAATTTTGAAGAAGGCTTAGTACGGTTTCATATACCTGTAATTACAAATGCTGATGTTGATTTTTATTTAGATAAAGAAAAGATGATTTTGCAACAAGGCGAATGTTGGTACATGAATTTTAATTTGCCACACTCCTTGCACAACAAAAGTACTGTTGATAGAATACATTTGGTGATTGATGCTGAAGTAAACGACTGGGTAAAAGCTATATTTTCATCTGCCCAAATAACAAATAAAAAAGAAATTGCTGATACGCCAAAGCATAGCAATGATGAACTGCAAGAAATTATTTTACACTTGCGTAAACTAAAAACTGAAGTTGCAAATAAAATGGCCGATGACATAGAGCAACAATTATCGTAATTACAAATCTGCCCACATTCTAAATAAATTGCTGTGTGTTTGTAGTAATAAATTTGTGGCAGGTGTATTGGGTGCTTGTTGGTACAATGCCCCATGTACTTGATTTAGTTGAAAAAGAATTTGTCGTTGCTCTGGGCTTTTTACATTGCTTTGTATCCAAGTAACTGCTGCAACCCTTTCGCCAGCTTTAATTTCGTTTACACAGTGCAGGTATTGACAAGGGTATAAAACGGCATCGCCTTTTGCAGGTTTAAAATTTATATTACCGGCTTCGGATTGTATCATTAATTCGCCGCCTTCATAAGTGCTAGGGTCACTTAAAAAAACAGTCATGGCTAAATCTGTACGTACAGGAGGCGTACCCATTGCAGGGCTATCTACATGCCAGCCATAATATTTTCCGCTAGTGTATTTGCTTACTAAAAAAGGTAAAATAGTTTTTGGTAAAGCAGCAATATTAAACAATGGACTTTGTTGTAATGCGGCATTTATGATAGCATTAATTTGTGCTAAACTTTCAGTATTAGCATCTAACTGTAAATTGTTTTTTACGTCTTTTGCCGCCATACTTGCGGTGAGTTTTCCATCAATAAAGCTAGATGCTGCAATTAAATTATCAATGGTATTTAATTCTTCTTGTGTTAGTAAAGCTTGGATGTGTATTAGGTTTTGGCTCATATTTAAGGTTTTATTTTTTTTGAGATTTCACACAACATAACTAAGAAAATTACATACACAAGAAAAAACATTAATTTTACATTTACTAATTTGGTCGCTTTGTAAATTTTGTTTCTTTGTGTGAAACTGAATCTAACTTTTGAAACAACTAAAAATGTAATTTCTATTTAATCTCTCAACCATTTTATCATTTTTGGGTAAACTGGCAATTCTGGTTGTTCTTCATTTTTTTTCTCCAAAGCCATGCCAGTCCATTGTAACATTGGTACACCAAAATAATGACCTTGCTTAAAATTTTCTGCAATACTACTTCCGCCATTTTTATACCCCTCATCATGAAAAACAAAACCAGCATCAATTTCCAAATGTACACAAACAGCATAACTCCAAGCAATAGCCATCATTTCTTCTGCTTCTCTTTGCTCTCTTTTTTCAATGCTGTGTTCATCTAAATTGTTTCTATCTGCTGTTGATACAACAGCAATATGACCTGCTTCATGCAAAATATCGCCAGGGTATAATAATTTTTCTTCATCAATAATTAATTCACCTTTTTCAATACTAATGCCAGGTAAAAAAGTATCGTACACTATAGTTTTGAAATGAACGTTAATGCCAATTTTCATTAAAAAATCTACTACTTGAGTTAGCGTTGTTCTTTCTGCAATTGTATCTAAAATCATTTTTCCATTATTTTTTTAATTACATAGGTGTAAAACAAAACCAGGTTTTTTATCAATCACATATTTAATGTTAAACTTACACGGAAAAGCAAGTGCAGTTGTTTCCATTATTGTATGATTTATTGTTAGACTGCTTTCGTTATATTCTAATGTAATATCCTTGTACAAAGTAATACTAGTATCCAACACAAGTCGGTTAAACCCTATCTGTGGTTGAGTTAATTCTACATTTACTCCCTCTGTAAAAATTATATCTTTATTCAACAGTAACCCTTTAGCTACCTCTTTATTAAAGTTAAGCAGGGATGAAATTTTTTGATTTACCATACCCTTTTCGCTATCAAACTTTGAAAAAGCTAAGCTTACTTCAATATTTTGAGGAATTAAAATAGGCAAAGTTGTACATTGATTGATGAGATTAGCTACAATGCTTATCTGTGGCTCTTTATCTAAGCCAGGTTTCATAGTTTCGCTAAGCAAAATATCAATAGAAAAAGGCAAGATATACTCTGTTGCATCTGCTTTAATAATATCTTTTACATAGCTATCTATTGCTGTATTCTTTATTAATTTTTTTAAGTAGTCAATACTTATTTCATTAATATCAAGAAACAAAAATTGAATTTGATTGGGATTAAAAATTGTAGTGAGTGGTATTACAAGTGACGCAAAAGGTCCTGTACCTGCATAACAAATAATTACAGGTTTTGTAGGCTCTTGAAGTAATCTATCTTCTACAGCCATTTTTATTGCCACTATAAAATTTCTTGTTCTTAAAAAATCGACTACGCAAAAGGCTGCAGAGTACGGAGATACTGCTAACCCTTTTTCAGTTTCAATATGTTGGTTGTTAATGTAGGTTTCTTCAAAATTTGTTTGGGTATAATAAAAATGCAACAACTCGTTAGCTGCAGTTCTTACTTCTTTATAATTCAGGGGGGTACAAAGTAGTTTTTGTGTTATATTGCTTAATAAACTCATGTAGTAGAATAAAGTATTGGCTGTAATATACTAAACTCATTAAACCATTGTAATTAATCAATGAAAAATATTTTTTTATCAGGCTCTCATATCAATCAATTTACCACAGAAGGCTATTTAAAAATTAATGATTTTCTTCCTTTACCATTACTAGAAAAATTAAAGACTTTTTTTAAAAGTGAAATGGATTTAGATAGTAATAATGAAGGAAAAGCATTTTATGCCAACAAAGGAAAAAAATATGTACCTAATCTAGATAATATCTGTAATAAAAAAGATTTAAGCTGCCTTGAATTATTAGGCTATCCTCCTATTTTACAAATAGGACAACAAATTTGCGGCGATGATTTTTTTATGATACAGGAGTTTGCGGTAATGAAAAATTTAGGAGACGAATTGCCAGTGCTTTGACATTTAGATATGCTGCATGAACGTAAAGGAAAATGCTTTACCATGGGTATATATTTAGATGACGCTAATGAAGGTGATGGCGCTTTACGCATTGTACCCCAAAGCCATACAGGTGGCAAAACCATTTGCGAATTAAGTAAAGAGCCAAGTATTGAAATAACTATGAAGGCTGGTGGCATTTTAATACATGATATGATGTTAGCACATAGCTCAGCTCCATTAATTAAAAATAATATACGCCGTGTTATTTATTTTGAGTTTTTATCGGCAACACATGTAAAAGCAGAAAATATTTATACCGATGAATTGGTACAACGTAGAACAAGATTATTATTTGCGGCAACAAAACACTATAAAAACACTCATCCAACAAGTGGGCAATTTGCTTTAAATAAAAAAGACACTTTTGATGATGCAACTAAACCCGTTGAGGAAATTTTGCAAGCAGTTTATGCTGCATCTATAAACGCAAGGCCATCTACTTATTGTTTTGAATAAGTTTGCTAATTAAAAAATATGATTGACATTATTGATACCCTTAGCCCTAGTAAAGAAATAAGTAGTATAAGCCTCAAAACTCCCATTCCTTTTGGATTACAAGGCATTTTGTATTTAACAGATACATTACCTAACCAAGGGGCATTTACTGTAGTGCCAGGTTTTCATAATAAGATTGAGCAATGGTTAACTAATTTACCCGATGGTGTAAATCCAAGAGAAGAGGCTGTTAATTTATTGGACCCTTTTTCGGTTGCTGCGAATGCAGGCGACTTTATTATTTGGCACCATGCATTGCCACATAGCAGTAGCCCAAACGCATCTACTCTTCCTCGTTTTGTACAGTATATGAGTTATGCACCCTTACATGCACAAGTACAAGATGAATGGATTTAAGTTTGTAATTAGCTCATTCGAAACGTAAGCGCTGCAAAATCTTCTACACTTAAGGCTTCGGCTCTTTTAGTGAAAATTTCATCTTGTAAAACTTCGGCAGTAAATAGGCTTTTTACAGCATTGCGTAATGTTTTGCGGCGTTGGTTAAAAGCAGTTTTTACCAATATAATAAATGCTCTTTCGCTTTTGGCTTGTAGCATTTCTTTTTTAAGGGTAAGGCGTATAACGCCACTTTCTATTTTTGGTGGTGGTGTAAAGCATTGTGCATTTACATCAAATAAATATTCCACATCATAATACGCTTGTATAAGCACACTTAAAACACCATACACTTTACTACCTTCTTTTGATGCTGCCCTTTTTGCTACTTCTTTTTGAAACATTCCGATTACAACGGGTACTTCATCTTTCCAATCTAAAATTTTAAATAATATTTGGGTAGATATATTGTAGGGAAAATTGCCAATTACGGTAAAGGGCTCGTTAAAAGGTTTTTCAATATCTAAAAAGCTTTTATGAATTATTTTATCGGAAAGTATGGGATAAGTTTTTTTTAAAAACACTACTTTTTCATCATCTAGTTCAACTGCTTTAAAATTTATATTGGGGATATTGATAAGATGTTTAGTTAATGCTCCGCCACCTGGCCCTACTTCTAACAAATTGTTAAACGGATGTTGTTGTAAAGCGTCTACTATTTTTGCAATAACATTTTCGTCTTTTAAAAAGTGTTGACCTAGTGATTTTTTTAGTGTATACATTATTGCAAAAGTAGTATAAAAAATCCCCTTACTATTTAAGCAAGAGGATTGGTTATTTAAAGAAGTGAATAATCTATTTACTTAAAACAAGCTTATGTGTTGTTGTTTCGTTATTTATAGTTATTTGCAACATATAGTTGCCACCGCTAAATTTATACAATTCGTTTAGTTGTAAAGTATTGTTACCTTTTACAATTTTTTGTTTTTGTTGTAAAACAATTCTACCACTAGCGTCTATTAACCTTATAGTAGCATCAGTTTCTTTATCACTATATAAACGTACCGATACATAATCCCTAGCTGGGTTAGGCATTACCGTAATAGGTTGTTTGTTGGTTGATTTTCGTACCACCAATATATTGCTGTACTTTATCTCTCCCAACTTGCCCACTACCTTTAAGCGGTAATAAATTACTTCACTTAATACTGTGCTTATATCATCGTTGTAACTAAATCCTTGGTTAATGTTTAACGCTACTCGTTTGCTTACTTCGCCTACTTTGCTATACGCTGTATTGTTGGTACTTCGTTCTATCTCAAAATGAGCTATTTCCTTCTCCGTTATTATCAACCAGGCTAAGTGTACCGTACTGTTGTTTTGTGGTACTCCTGTAAATTGTAAAAATTGTACTGGTAGTACTGCACTGCTAAATCGCCATGCTCTATCGGTATGGCCTGGGGCTTTTCTTGATACTGGACATCTAGCCCCCGGAGATGCATCGCCTGCGGTATAA
>JANNWD010000467.1:0-1537 GCA_031408315.1 Bacteroidota bacterium | reverse complement strand
ATCAACGTCAAATTTCCGCATATCAAAGGCCGGGGCATATTTTGCTCCGGCCTTTTTGCGTGGGGAGCGCAGAATAATCATTTGGTTTACGGGCAAGAAACCAGAAAAATTTACCGTTAGCTCAACAACTTATGTGACCTTCATCACAGGGATAAGAGGTGAAGGGAATGGCTATGGGGAACGGGTTCAAGCATATTATTACGGCGCTCACATTGGGTGCGCTTTCGGTAACTTCAGCGCAGGCCGCATGTTGGAGCGATGCCGCAGTGTCAGCGGCAAAAATTCGCGATCTTGAAACGATGCTGATGGTGAGTGCGCTTCGGTGCCGCGCCGCTGATAATGCAATGCTTCATCAATATAATGGCTTCGTCACGCGCAGTCGGCCAGCACTCGCGGCAGTTAATCAGACACTGCGCACACAATTTGCGGGTGAGGGCGGCCTTAACGCCTATGATCGCTTTGTTACTGCAATTGCCAATCGTTACGGCGCGGGTGTTGAAGGGCTTGGTTGCGATGATATGACCTCAATCCTGTCGGCGGCTGAGGCAGAGGATGGTTCGCTTGAGGGTTTGGCGCGGCTCGCCGCAGCAGCGGGAGTTGAGCCACGGTTAAACGGCGAACGTTGTACCAAGACGATTACGGCTGCGCGGTAACATATAAAGAAATCTTTATATTTGCATTTGAACGAATCGACGGCTAGGGGGCTGGCAAATTCCAACCCCTTTCCCGGAGACCCGAAGTGGCATTCACTGATTATGTAGTCGCAGATATTGGCTTGGCTGATTTTGGCCGCAAAGAAATTAATATTGCCGAAACCGAAATGCCAGGCCTGATGGCGCTGCGCCGCGAATTTGGCGCGTCAAAGCCTTTGAAGGGCGCACGCATCGTTGGATCGCTCCACATGACGATCCAGACGGCGGTTCTGATTGAAACACTGACAGCGCTTGGTGCCGACGTCCGCTGGGCAACTTGCAATATCTTCTCAACGCAGGATCACGCGGCGGCTGCAATCGCTGCGAAGGACATTCCTGTATTCGCGATCAAGGGCGAAAGCCTCGCCGATTACTGGGACTATGTTGGCGATATTTTCACTTGGGGTGAAGATACCACTGCCAACATCATTCTTGATGATGGTGGCGATGCCACGATGTTTGCGCTGTGGGGCGCAAAACTTGAGCGCGGCGAAAGCTTTGCCGAACCTGAAAATGACGAGGAAGTTGAATTTCAGCGCGCCCTCAAGGCATTCATTGCGAAAAAGCCCGGTTATCTGACCGCAACCGTCAAGGCGCTTAAGGGCGTTTCAGAAGAAACCACAACGGGCGTCCACCGCCTCTACGAAATCGCCAAGAAAGGCGAACTGCCTTTCCCCGCGATCAACGTTAATGACTCGGTCACCAAGTCAAAGTTCGATAATCTTTACGGCTGTAAGGAATCGCTGGTTGATGCAATCCGCCGCGCGACTGACGTGATGCTCGCTGGTAAGGTTGCCGTCGTCGCTGGTTTCGGTGACGTTGGTAAGGGTTCGGCCCAGTCACTC
>JANNWD010000466.1:0-3047 GCA_031408315.1 Bacteroidota bacterium | reverse complement strand
CCATTGGTCAATATTTACAACCAACAAAAAAACATTTAGCAGTTCAGAGGTTTGTACATCCTGATGAGTTTGCAGAGTTTAGAGAAATAGGCTATAATCTTGGATTTGATTATGTGGAAAGTGGGCCATTAGTTCGTTCATCTTACCATAGCGAAAAGCATGTAATAGAAGGTTACGGAAGAAATAAGTGGATGGCTGAAAAAAAATGGTAATATTTTTTGAATAAAAGCTTTTTTGTTTCAAGTTTATTTCATTGACGTTTCAATACGTCATCTAAACAAATAATAACATTGATATTTAGGATTTTTTGTTGTCTATTTCTCCTTCATAGTCATACCCTATTTGCACAACTTAAATGGCAAAATGTAGATTCTTTTTTTGCACCCTTACCTCAAAATTTTCATGTATATAAATCGACTGACAGCCTTGATGGCAAACCTTTTATTGCCTATTATGCCGAGGCTAAATTAAAAAATAAAAAATTAGATTTTACAGTAGATACAACATTTAAAAGGCGACTAACACCTCTGCAATTCTATCAAAAGAACAATCAACCTTTATTAGTAGTAAATGGTACTTTTTTTAGTTTTGAAACTAACCAAAATTTGAATTTAGTTGTAAAAGATGGGAGAGTGGTAAGCTATAATGTGCATAGCATTGCAGGTAAAGGAAAAGATACATTAACATATAAGCACCCTCTAGGTAGTGCTATTGGAATTGATAAAAAAAGAAGAGCAGATGTTGCTTGGGTTTTTACAGATTCAGTTTTTAAACGAAAATCATATGCAATTCAAAATACTGTTAATCCCCAAAAAGACTCTATTAGTTCTTACAAGTTTTCAAAAACAAATTATTATAATAGTATAATTTATACCGCCAGAGTTGAACATTTTTTAAAAAAATGGAAAGTAAAAACCGCCATTGGAGGTGGGCCTGTTCTTTTACAAAATGGCGAAATTAAAATTACTAATAATGAAGAGTTAAAGTTTAATGGAAAAACTGGTTTAACCGATAAACACCCTCGTACTGCAATGGGATATACAGGTGATGGCAATTTAATTATAATGGTTGTAGAAGGTAGAAATCCTTCTATTGCTGATGGGGTAACCTTACCACAATTAGCACAACTATTAAAAGATATTGGTTGTGTAGAAGCACTTAATTTAGATGGTGGCGGCAGCAGTTGTATGCTTATTAATGGTAAGGAAACGATAAAGCCAAGTGATAAAACAGGGCAAAGAGCTGTACCAGCTGTATTTTTAATTCAACAAAAAAAATAATGAATTTACTTGAAGTAGAGCATTTAGTGTCGGATGAATTATTGGGCGGTTTTGCGTTAGAAAATATTTCTTTTACTATTCCCGTGGATAAAAAAGTAGCCTTGATGGGGCAAACAGGTAGTGGAAAATCTACTTTGCTAAAAACTATTGCAGGATTTATACAACATAAAAGTGGTAGCATTTTTTTTAACGGTAAAAAAGTGCTGGGTCCAAATTATCAATTGGTAGCTGGCGAAAAAGGTATTGCTTATCTATCTCAATATTTTGAGTTAAGGAATAATTATAGGATGGAAGAATTGTTTGACTATGCCAATGAAGAATTTACCGAAGAAGAGGCTAATAAACTTTTTGAACTTTGCAATGTCAATCAACTTTTTAAACGAAAATCAACAGAACTTAGTGGTGGAGAAAAGCAACGAGTAGCATTAACTAGATTACTACTAACAAAACCCAAGCTGTTAATTTTAGATGAACCCTTTAGTAATTTAGATGCGATACATAAAAATATTTTAAAACAAGTGATAGAGAATGTTGCTAACACCTATACCATTACTTGCTTACTTTGCTCACATGATGCTAGTGATATTTTACCTTGGGCAGATGAATTATTAATAATTGACCAAGGTAAAATAATTCAGCAAGGAATGCCAAGTCAAATCTTTACACATCCACTAAATAATATGGTAGCAGAGCTTTTTGGAGATTTTATAATCTGTACTCCATCTCTACAAAAAAGGATTGGTTTAAATAATTTTAATTATTTACGCCCTAATAACTTTACAATTTCTCCTTCAGGAAAATTTACTGGTATTGTTAAAAGTTGTTTTTATTATGGGGCTTATTATAGTGTAGAAGTGGCGTTTGAAAATACTGTTTTAATTACACACTCTCCCGTTTTTTATGAACTAAATGCTACAGTTAAGTTTGATTATTTACCTTTTTTATAACTTGTTAAAGCTTTTTAGTTTTCCAATAGTTTAATAGTTTGGCATAGTTTTAGAAATGTACTTATGAATAATTAAAATTAAAAAGTATGAAAAAGTTACGCTTTATGTATGCACTTTTAATAGTAAGTGTTATTAGTTTAGGAATAGCATCTTGCCAAAAAGATAATAATGAAACTACCTCTTCACTACAAATTAGGTTAACCGATGGCCCTGGAGACTATGAAGAAGTTAATGTAGATATAAAAGATGTTAAGGTTAAATTTAACGATGATACCTTATCCAACGATGGTTGGGTAGATTTAAATGTTAATGCTGGGGTTTATGATTTGTTACGATTACAAAACGGAATAGATACAGTTTTAGCTTTAGGGAATAATTTTCCCCGAAATGCGGTCTTAAGAGAAATAAGAATTTACCTAGGTACAAATAATACAGTTAAAGTTAATGGACAAGTTTTTCCCCTAGTATTAAACTCTGGCGATCAGCCAAAGCTTAAAATTAAAGTAGCTAAAAAATTGCAGGCAACTTTTGAAACTGTTATAATTGATTTTGATGCAGGGTTATCTATAAAGCAAGAAGGTAATGGTACTTACAGATTAATTCCTGTAATAAAATTAAAACCATAAAATTTTTTACGTGTTGAATATAAATAAAGAAGCCACTAAATTTAGTGGCCTCTTTATTTCTTTATTTCTTTATTTTGATTTTATTTACTCCCAAACCAAACTACTTGCACCCAGTATTGCGGCATCTGCTTCTTTCAATTCGCTAAACAAAAGTTTTACTTTATTTTGAAAAATAGGTAGCAAATTTGCTTCCA
>JANNWD010000465.1:0-7290 GCA_031408315.1 Bacteroidota bacterium | reverse complement strand
TTCACCTATTTTTTTTACAAATGGATACTACAAAAGTGTTACAAAAAGTTGAAGGCTTTAAATCAATTGGTAGCACCATTATGCAGGGCGGATGGTTAATGTTACCCCTAGCCTTACTTTTTGTGGTAGCACTTTTCTTCTTTTTTGAACGCTTTATTTTGCTTCAAAAATTTGGAAAAATTGAAGAAAATTTTATGAACATTATTAGAGACAATGTAGTTAGCGGTAATATAACAGCTGCCAGAAGTTTGGCAAAAAATACCCCTAACCCTGTTGCAAGAATGATTGATAAAGGACTACAGCGTATTGGTAAACCTATTGAGGCTATTGAAAAAAGTATGGAAAATGTGGGTGTGTTAGAAATGTATAAAATGGAAAAAAACTTAAACATTTTAAATATAATTGTACGTATTGCTCCGTTATTTGGGTTTTTAGGAACTATTATTGGGATGCTTAGTTTGTTTAATGGTATTAGCCAAAGCCCAGAGGGGTTTGGTATTAATGCAATGGCAAGTGGTATTTATGTAAAGATGATAACATCGGCAGCAGGGTTAATTATTGGTATTGTTACATATTTAGGTTATAGCATTTTACAAACAAAAATTAAAAAAATAGAAAATAAAATGGAGGCAGCAAGTGCAGAATTTATAGACATTTTACAAGAACCAACTCGTTAATTATATACCATGAGTTTACGCAAAAAATTTAATGAAGAACACAGTGAGGTTGATACTGGGCCACTAAACGATATACTATTTATTTTGATGTTCTTCTTTTTAATTATATCTACATTGGCAAACCCTAATGTAATAAAATTGACGAACCCAAAAAGTAAAAGTGATACAAAAACTAAACAAAGTATTGTAGTAAGTATTCGTAAAGATGGAAGAACATATATTGGTCAACAACAAGTAAATTTCGATTCTCTTTCGTCGGAGCTTAGTAAAATGATTGACAAAAAAGATAGTGCAAACAAACAAGCTGTTGTTATAAATGCAGACAGTTCTGTATCAATAAATAAATTGGTAACTATAATGAGAGATGCTAAAAAAGCTGGCGCATCATCTGCATCTTTAAGTGTAGATGGAAATTAATAAAACGCAATTACCATCCTTTCGTTTCCACTAATATCTTTTACAACTTGGGTATGGCTGCACAGTTTTTGAAATGTAGCTGCAACTTGTGTAGCATAGTCTTCATGCGTTTCTACATATACTTTTCCGTTGTAGTTTAAATGCTCTTTTGCAAAAGCAGCAATTTTTTCATAAAATAATAAAGGCTTTTCGTTAGGTACAAATAAAGCGGTATGCGGCTCAAACTGAGTTACGTTTTTATTTAATTTTTCTTTTTCATTTATAGGTATATAAGGCGGATTACTTACAATAATATCAAATAGTTCAAAGTTTTTCCAAGTAGTTTCATCTAAAAAATCAGCTAGTAAAAAATTAATTTCGGAATTATGTGTTTGTGCATTTTTTTTTGCAACGCTTAAAGCTTCACTACTAACATCAATAGAAGTGATTGTAGCTAACGGCAAATGCTTTTTTAGCGTAATAGGTATGCAACCACTGCCAGTTCCAATATCTAAAATTTTTAAGTTGGGTATATTGTTACTGTTAAAACTTATCTTGTTAAAACTTATCTTGTTATTCTTATCAAATTTTGTTGTTTTATGTTGATTTAAAATTAGCTCTACCAACTCTTCTGTTTCTGGCCTTGGTATTAAGGTATATTCATTTACAGCAAAAAGTAAATTATAAAACCATGCTTGCCCTAGCACATATTGTATAGGTTTATGGTCGAGTAATTGTGTAAGGTGAGTATTTAATTTTTGTTGAATTGCAGTAGATATTTCTGCTGTTGGATTTTTCAAAATATCTATTTTTTTTATATGAGCCGACTGTTCAAATGCCCAATCAGTGATAGTTGTAGCCTCACTTAATGAGTAAATGCTTTGCAATTGCACTAAAAAATTTCTATACATTTCTTTGGTGAACATTACAACAAACATAGGTTAATTTTTTGATGCTTATTTTTGTTGCTGAATGATAGATGAAAAATATATGCAGCGTTGTTTACAGTTGGCACAATTAGGTTGTGGTACTGTTGCACCTAACCCAATGGTTGGTGCTGTGTTAATTTACAACAATACGATAATAGGAGAGGGTTATCATACAGAATATGGTAAAGCACATGCCGAAGTAAATTGTATAAATAGCGTAAATGAAAATAATAAAATACTAATTGCAAAAAGCACTTTATATGTTTCGTTAGAGCCTTGTGTACACTTTGGAAAAACACCGCCATGTACTAATTTAATTTTGCAGCAGAAAATACCAAAAGTAGTAATTGGTTGTAGCGATACTTTTGCCCAAGTAAATGGCAAAGGCATTCAACAATTAAAAGATAATGGGGTAGAAGTAGTTTACGGCATTTTAGAAAATGAATGTAAAGAGTTGAACAAACGTTTTTTTACTTTTTATACAAAACAAAGGCCATATATAATTTTAAAATGGGCACAAAGCAAAGATGATAAAATAGCTGCTAAAAGTGACGAGAGAGTTTTAATTAGTAACGATTTTACCAATAGGCTTGTACACAAATGGCGTACACAAGAAGCTGCAATAATGGTTGGCACAAATACTGCTTTGCAAGATAACCCTACTTTAACTGCAAGGCTTTGGAAGGGTAATAATCCAATAAGAATTTTGATAGATAAGGATTTAAAAATTTCTTCATCAACAAATTTATTTAGCACTGCCGCAAAAACAATTGTGTTTAATACAAAAAAAAATGTAATTGAAAATAATATTCACTATTATCAATTAACTAGTTTTACTTTACCAGAAATGCTAAAAGCATTGTATAGTTTAAGCATACAAAGTGTGCTTGTAGAAGGTGGAGGAAAATTGTTACAATCCTTTATTGATGGCAATTTATGGGATGAAATAAACGTAATTAAAAATAATGAAATAAGTATTGAAGACGGTTTAGAATCACCCAAAATAAAGAATGCTTATCTTACTAAAACTGAAAACTATTTAACCGATGCAATATCTTATTACAAACCAATTTAAAAATGATTTATTTAATAGGCAGTATTTTATTTAGTAGTTATTTAACTCTTGCATTTAAAGCATGTGAAAAATTTGGAATTAATATTTTTCAAGCAATTGTATTTAACTATATTACTTGTGTTGTTACAGGTTCTTTTGTAAATGGCTCTTTTCCGATAACGGCTGGGGCTACACAAAACACTTGGTTTTATTGGGCTTGTGGTATGGGTGTTTTATTTATTTCTTTGTTTAATTTTATTGGTATTACAGCACAAAAAAATGGAGTAGCTGTGGCATCCGTTGCTAATAAACTATCATTAATTGTACCAGTAGTTATAAGTGTTTTTTTATACAATGAATCATTGGGTTGGTTGCAAGTTGTAGGTATTGTAATTGCATTGGCAGCGGTACTGTTTACTTGTTATCAACCAAGTAAACAATTGAATAACAAAAAAGCTGGATTATTAATTTATCTACTGCCACTTGTGTTGTTTGTTGGTAGTGGCTTGTTGGATTCTATAATAAATCATGTAAATAAAAATTATGTAACAGATGAAAATCGTAACGCCTATTTAATTACTGGTTTTTTATCGGCTGCCATAATTGGCTCCATACTTTTGGGTGTACAATTTGTAAGAGTCAAACAAAAATTTGCATTTAAAAATTTACTGGCAGGTATTTTAATTGGTATTCCCAATTATTTTTCTATTTGGTGTTTGGTAAAATTTTTAAAAGAAAGCCCTTTGCAAAGCAGCCAAAGTATTCCTGTAAATAATATGGGCATAGTGTTGTTTAGTGCAGTAGCGGCATGGGTTTTATTTAAAGAAAAATTATCGTTAATAAATTGTGTAGGTATTGCTTTATCGCTTGTGGCTATTGCTTTAATTGCTTTTGGATAAATGAATATGAAAGAACAAGAATTTTATAACACTATTGCACAACCAAGCACTGCTGAGTTTAAAGATAGAGGTAGCAAATTTATAGCCTACGCTTTTCCTATTGAAACGGTAGATGATTTTAAAAAACAGGTACAAATTTTAAAAAAAGAACATCCAAAAGCGGTGCATCATTGCTTTGCATACAGATTAGGTACCGATGGAAATGTATTTAGAAGTAGCGATGATGGTGAGCCAAGCGGCACGGCAGGTAAACCAATTTTAGGACAAATTGATAGTAAAGAAATTACCAATACGCTAATTGTAGTAGTACGTTATTGGGGAGGTACTTTATTAGGTGTGCCAGGTTTAATAAATGCCTACAAAACTACAGCATCATTAGCTTTACAAGTAACACCTATTGTACAAAAGCAAATAGAAATTAAGTATACCATTCAGTTTGATTACACACAAATGAATGAAATAATGCAAGTGTTAAAACAGTATAATTGTACTATTATTAAACAAGAGTTGCAACTGTTTTGCAGCATTAATTTTGGCTTACCAAAAAATAGAGAGCAAGAGGTATTGTATAAATTAAATGATTTAAAAAATATTGATTTAGTAAAAAACTAAAACAATGAATGTAGAAACAATAAGAGAATATGTTTTGCAAAAAGAAAATGTAACGGAAGGTTTCCCTTTTGATGAAGATACTTTAGTGTTTAAAGTAAGCAATAAAATGTTTTTACTAGTATCGTTGGATGAAATGCCTTTACGCTTCAATGTAAAATGTAATCCAGATAAAGCTATAGAGTTAAGAGAAGAGTATCCTGAAGTTATTTTACCAGGCTACCACATGAGTAAAAAGCACTGGAATACTATTATAATAAACGGCCAATTAAATAGTAAATTTTTATTAGGTATGATTGACGATTCTTATAATTTAGTGAGTAAATAATTCTACACAAAGGCTATATTAATAGTAATTCTTACTTTTGCATGATATTTGCAGGTACCAAATTAAATATATTTATTAAACAACAAACAAAAGAAAATGAAAAAAGGAATTTTAGTATTAGTGGTTTTATTTATGGCAAAAGTAAATTTTGCTCAAAACAAAACTGCTGAAAGCCTAACCTATAAAACAGCCGCTGGGGTTAAAGTATGGGATTGTGCAGGTTTAACCTTAAAAACATTTATTGCAGATAAAGCCGCATTAGAGTTTATTGGCTTTTTCAATAAAGATGGTGTACGTATTACCGCTTTGTACGAATACCATGGTGAGTTAAATACCGAAGGTAATTTAAGGTGGTACGTTGGCCCAGGTGCACACGTTGGTTTGTATAAAGGCAACAATACCGCATTTGGTATTGATGGTGTTGTTGGTATTGATTATAAGTTTACGAACTTACCATTAAATATATCGTTAGATTGGCAGCCAACTATTGAATTTTTTGGTGGCAAAAGTTTTTTTAATGCAGACTGGGGTGGTTTAGGTGTACGTTATACATTTTAATAAAATTTTATCATAAAAAAAGCGGCTATTTCATTTATGGTGAGGTAGCCGCTTTTTTTTAGGAATGTTGCTTTATCCTACTTTTTATTTTCAATTAAGTGTTTAAAATTTTGATTTGTCACAATTTTTTTACCCGATTTTTTTCCAACTCTTTTCTTGCATTACCAGCTACATCGCCACCTTCTTTGGCTGCTTTTTTATTTTGTACAAATCCTTTGGCATTTTTATTTTTAGCAATTTATGTAGTAGAGGCTTCACCTAACATTGTAAAAATTAGTTCTAAATCGGTCATGTGGTCTCTTAGGTTTTCATTTGCTTTTGAAAGCCCTTTTAGTTTTTTATAATCGCTTGGTACAATGCCAAAAGTAGCTTTGCTAATTTCTGCAGTAAGTATAGCATATTCCATACCTTCTTTTACGCCACGTTGTTTCCATTGGTTGGTAAGTTCGTCTCTTACAACAATTCCTCTTATGCGTTTTTCTATCCAAGCATTGCTGTAGCCCTTGGCTTTGTAAGTATCTCTTATGCGTTTTTGAGCAAGCTCTGGGTTTTCTATTTCTGCAATACGTTCTGCACCTACACTGGCTAGCCATTGTTTAAACGGCTCTGCCTTTGGCGATGGTATGGATTGAATTATACGTAGCAGTACCTCTGTTTCAGCTACATCTGTATCCCTTAACTTTCCATCGGATGCTTTAAGTTTCAACTGTCGACAAATTGTCGACAGTTCAAGCCCATCTTCGGTTTTAACTCTAGTTTTCATTTTAAACCAATAATCTCTAGGATTGGTGCTATCCGTTAAAACTGCAATTACATCGATAATAGAAAAATACCATTTATCTTCCTCCTCATTGTATTGCGACCGTACGGTTTTGCTTTCAAATAATTTTATGTTGCTCATAAATTGAAGATAAGGAATGTGGGTTTATTTTTTTGAGACGTGGATTACTATTTATGGGTTCTTACATATTTTTTAAATAAGAAATAAAATAATTTTTTATACAACAAAGCCTTTCGAAGTTTTTAAAAATTCGGAAGGCTTTGTTAAATCAGGCATTACTATTATGCTCCATCAAGTGTGTATAACGATTTACCTTCCGCAAGTGGAAGAGCAAGACTACCTTGGTCAAAATCAAATCCAATTTTAACTGAACCTCCAGCTGTTGGCAAATTATATTCAATAGCTGTTCCATTAAATTCCTCATCTAAAAATGTGGAACGATGCTCAGAACTGATTACTAAATTGGCTTTATCATGTACAAAAGGGTTTGTTTCGTTAATTAAAACACCAGCACTATTTGTATACGTTGAATCGGATACTTGTTCAATAGTAATGTAACCCCTTACTTCAATACTAGGTGTTAAGTCGGTTGGAGAATTTTGTAAACCAGTTTGAAAAAAAGGAAGCAGCGTTAATAAACCAGTTTCGCCGGCTCTTAACCTTAAGTTATTAGTAGATACATAAAAATAATCGCCACCTGGAATATTTACGCCAGTAGCAGTAGTAGGAGGCACTATTTGATTGTTTAACGAACCCCCATCATAAATTAAAATGGCATTTTGGAGTGGGGCTGCTGATAATGTTGAAGCAATTCTTAACTCTCTATCTGTATCTAAATTGGTAGGGTTGGTAATAAAATTTCCGTAAAAATATTTCACTTTAAAATAAACGGAACGATGTAGTTCGGTATTTGATAGAGTAAGAAAATGCCCCTGTATGACTCTTCTTGCAATTGCACCAGAAGGAGTAGGGTTAAAAGGGGCAATTCTGTTAAGCAGTATTTCAAAATTTGATATAAGTTTCATAAAATTATTTTTCAAAAATTGCCTACTCTATTAT
>JANNWD010000464.1:0-9126 GCA_031408315.1 Bacteroidota bacterium | reverse complement strand
CAAAAAGCTAGTACCATTGCTGGTATTATGAAAACCTTAGAAGAGAACGGTGCAATGGCTTACACAACAATTGTTGCTGCAAGTGCTGCTGACCCTGCTCCTCTTCAATTTTATGCCCCGTTTGCTGGTGCTGCTATTGGTGAGTTTTTTAGAGATACTGGAAGGCCTGCTTTAATTATTTATGATGATTTAAGTAAACAAGCAGTGGCGTACCGTGAGGTTTCTTTATTGCTTCGTCGTCCGCCAGGAAGAGAGGCTTACCCGGGAGATGTATTCTATTTACATAGTCGTTTATTAGAAAGAGCTGCAAAAGTTATTGCTAAGGATGAAATTGCTGCACAAATGAACGATTTGCCTGCATCTATAAAACATTTAGTAAAAGGTGGCGGTAGTTTAACAGCCTTGCCGGTTATTGAAACACAAGCTGGTGATGTGTCTGCATATATTCCTACCAACGTAATTAGTATTACCGATGGGCAAATTTTCTTAGAAGGTAATTTGTTTAATGCTGGTATTCGTCCGGCAATTAACGTAGGTATTTCGGTCAGCCGTGTGGGTGGTAATGCACAAATTAAATCAATGAAAAAAGTGGCTGGTACACTAAAATTAGACCAAGCACTTTACCGTGAGCTTGAAGCTTTTAGTAAGTTTGGTGGAGATTTAGATGCTGCTACCAAAAATGTAATTGATAAAGGGGCTAGAAACGTAGAAATATTAAAACAAGCACAATACACTCCCTTTAGTGTAGAAAAGCAGGTAGCAATAATTTACTTAGGTACACAGGGTTTATTAAAAAATGTAGCTGTAAAAAATGTAAAGGCGTTTGAAGATCATTTTTTACTAGAAATGACTAACAAACATCCAGAAATTTTGAAAGAGTTTAAAGCTGGTAAGTTAGAAGATGAAAGTTTAAAGAAAATGGTTGAATTGGCAAATGGATTAACCCCTCAGTATAAATAAATTTATCTTAATATAATGTTTAAAGCTCCTTAATAATAGGGAGCTTTTTTTGTATTGCCCTGCCTTTAAAGGCAGGGCAATACAAAAACTAAAAAGTTGTTTCTTACTTTTGTACAATAAATTTTTAAGTGAAATTAATTTTATTTGTAGTACTATTTATTTTTAGTGTCTTTTTTTTTAGTTGTCTTTTTAAAAAAGAAGAAAATAAAAGTGTAATTGAAATTGAGCTAGGTAAACACCTTTTTTTTGATAGAAGATTAAGTTACAACCAAACCAAAAGTTGCAGTAGCTGCCACGATCCTAAATTTGCTTTTACAGATGGTTACAAAAGATCACTAGGTATTTATGCCGATTTGCATCAACGAAATGCACAGCCGCTTTTTAATTTAAGTTACTTAAAATATTTTACTGCTGCTGACTCTAGCCTTCATACTATTCTGCAACAAATGAATAATCCGTTGTTTAATATTCATCCAGCAGAAATGGGAGTAAAAGGCAACGAAGAAGAAATTTTGACAAGATTTAAAAAAGATGAATATTACAAAAGCGAATTTAAAAAACTAGAAAAAGAAATTTCTTTCCAAAATATTAAGGAGCTAATTAGTGCTTTTGTTAGTACTGTAGAATCGGTTAACAGCAATTACGATATATTTTTAAAAGGCGATACCAATGCATTAAATGCCTATGAAAAAAAAGGCATGCAATTGTTTAATTCTACACAACTAAATTGTAGTAGCTGCCATGGTGGTTTTAATTTTAGTACGCCAGCTTTAACCAACGAAAAGGGAGATACTCTGTTTTATTTTAATACAGGTTTGTATAATATAAATAACCAAAATCTTTACCCAGCCTACGATCAAGGGCTTAATCATCTTACCCAAAACAAAAAAGATATGGGTAAATTTAGAGTGCCGACACTTAGAAATTTAGCATTTACTGCTCCGTATTTGCATGATGGTAGTGCAGCTACTTTAGATGAAGTAATTGTCAATTATGCCAATGGTGGACGAAAAATTTTGCAAGGCGAATACAAAGGTAATGGTACAAAAAATATGTACAAACATCCGTTAATAAAAGGTTTTGAAATAACGGATACCGATAAAAAAAATCTTATAGCTTTTTTACTAAGCTTATCTGATAGTAACTTTATAAAAAATCCACAATATCAAAATCCATTTACAGAAGATGAAACCAAAAAGAAGTAGTAATTTGTGCTACACAAATCTATTTATGAAATTTATTGTTTTTAGTTTTACATTTTTTGTTTTAGTAGCATGTAATAATAACACAACCTCTTCTACAAATACTAACGCTTACGATAAAGATGTTTTAGCATCTGTAATTAGCAATACCGATAGTTTAAATACTTTTCCGTTTGTAGCAAATAGAGTAGATGAAATAAAAAAAGCATTGCAACAATCAACGCCTGTTTTATTATGTAGCGATAGTTTGAATGATGCACAAAAGCAAGCACAGCAAATTGCTTTACAAGATTCAATTTTTACAAAATATTTATTTGATGCTGCAATAAAGCAACCTTACCGTAACGAAATTTTTGGTGTGTATCCTGCAAGAGAAAGTGATGCAACTGGCGTAAAGGTGGCTTATAATTTACCTACCACTTACCGAGTAGAAATGTATAACTATGCATTAAATAGCACAGCTATTGCGTTGGTAGATGTGCAACAAAAAAAAACAGTCCATCGTTTTTTTCAAAATCAAATGCAGCCTGATGTTAGTGCATCTCTTACAAAATTAGCTATACAAATTGCAGCAGAATCTCCCGAAGTGCAGCAAGCACTAGGCTTTAAACCAACCGAAAAAGATGCATTGATGGCTAGCACTAAAACGTCACTTAACCGAAGCCGTTGTGAACGCAGCAAACATTTATGTGTAGCTCCCACATTTGTAAAAGGCGATAAAGCTTTGTGGGCAATTGTAGATTTGACCGATTATAAATTAGTGGGTATTCGCTGGACAAACGTTGGCACAACAGGCAAAGCGGCACCCATGCTTACCGAAAAAAAATTACAAGATGATAAAATAACTTCTTGCTTTTGTGAAGTGGAACAACCTCTTCAAAAAAATGGATGGAATATGAAATACATGCTAACCAGTAGCGATGGTTTGCGTATTACCGATGTATCGTTTAATAGCACCAAAATATTACGTAGTGCTAAGTTGGTAGATTGGCATGTAAGCTATAGCAGTACCGATGGTTTTGGATATAGCGATGCAGTTGGTTGTCCTTATTTTAGCCAAGCTGCTGTTGTAGCTTGGGAGCCACCAAAAGTTATTAAGTTAACAGACGATGCCAACAAAGAAATTGGTTTTGTATTAGAGCAAACCTTTAGAAGTGAAGGTTGGCCAACAGCTTGTAACTATAACTACCGCCAACGTTATGAGTTTTATAATGATGGACGCTTTAGGGTGGCGGCAGCTAGTATTGGCCGAGGTTGTGGTAATGATGGTACATACCGCCCTGTGTTTAGAATAGCTTTTGAAGGCAATCAAAATAACTTTTATGAGCAGCAAAATAATACATGGAGCTTGTGGCAAAAAGAGAAATGGCAATTGCAATCTGCTACAACAAATTATGCTGCAGAAGGATATCAATATAAAATACAAAATGGTAACGCTGGTTTTTATGTAACCCCAGGCAAAGGACAATTTAACGATGGCGGAAAAGGAGATAACGCTTACGTATATGTTACAAAATTTGATGCACAAAAAGATGAAGGTGAAAGCGATTTAGTAACTATTGGACCTTGTTGTAATACTGATTATAAACAAGGGCCAGAAAAATTTATTGAACCCAATGCAGAAAGTATTGAAAATAGTCCTTTAGTGCTTTGGTATGTAGGGCAAATGAAAAATAATAACACTAAAGGGCAAGAGTATTGCTGGGCAGAAAGTGTATTGCAAAATGGGGTTTACACTACAAAAGTTTATCCATGTTTTTGTGGGCCAATGTTTACGCCAGTTAAGTAAATAATATGGTTAGAGTATATAAAGTTTTAGGATTAGATAGAATGAGCATAAATATTTATCAATAGCTATAATAATTGATGGCGATTACTTTTGATGGTTGCTCCTAAGAGTAGAATTACTGAAGTTGAAGTCACAGTAGTACAAATTTTGCACATAGCTGTAACCGACAAACGGGCTGTTTTCGTTTGTCGGGGTCTTTTTTTGTTACTTTTTTGGACAAGCAAAAAAGTAAATAGTAAAATATATGAACTTAGTTATTTATTAAAACAATCAAGTATTAAGTTTTGTGTTTAAATATCTAATCCTTGAAAGTTTTTAGAGTAGGAAAAGTAAATAAACTTGATTACGAAATTTTACAAAGAGTTAAGCCAATGAAGAAAATTATTTTTTGGAAAAAAATGTATTTGCCAACTGTCAATTACCAACCTGGCTGTCCGGCAGGCAGGCTGCTAACTGTATTAACTATATTCCTACTAACACTTAACTCTTGCAAAGAAGAAGTAGTAGATTACCAAGCCAATAATTGCAAACGTAATCCTACGTTTATGCAATCGTTTGGGTATAACCCATCGTTTAGTTATCTAACAACGTCCGATGAAAAAATTATGGGCTTGATGCTGAAAGAGAGTACACAAGCTGGTAATCCTAATGCACCTGTTGCAAAGCAAATGCAACATCCATCATGGCTTACAGGCGGCTGGTTGGCTCCCATTTTAATTGCTAGCAATGGAGATATTTTTACTTCTCCTGCACCTTTTATTAATATTTTAAACAACCCTATAAATAATAATAATACTATTTATAAAATAGATAGTAAAACAGGTATTATGGAAGTATTTTTAAAACTTCCCTCAGCGGATAGTATTAACACCGATAACCCATTTGGCATAATTGGCATGGCTTTGCTTTGCGAAACAAACACATTATATGTATCCTCATTAGCAGGGAGCAAACGCCACAACGAAAACGGACATATTTATGCTATTGATGTAACAAGTGGAAAAATAATAGACCAAATAACTAATACCGATGCCATGGGTATGGGCATTAGTTACATTACAGGTAAACGAAAATTATATTTTGGTACAGGCAGAAGTTCCGACGTATTTGATATTACTTTGGACAAAACTGGAAAGTTTATGGGCGATCCACTTCTTGCATTTACCTTACAAGATTTAGGCATACGAGGCGATGATAAAGTACGTAAAATACGCCCTGATAATAAAGATAATTTGATAATTAATGCCATGGAATTTAATTACAATTTAATTGCCCCTAGAGAGAAGCAAGAGTCCATTTACAAATTTGGGTACGATGAAGAGACCAAGAAATGGGTGCTAGTAAAATAGCTAGTCTATCACACTAATCTAAACAACTAGGATTCATTATTTTGTGAGCCAAAAAACAATTTAATTGATACATTGTTAAACAAAATAAAAATTATTTAACGTTAAAACAATAAAACAGAATAACTAACGTTATTTTGCAACTTAATTTTATAATAATTCAATAATCCAACATTCGCAAATGAAAAAAATCTACATTAATTTATCTTTACAAGTATGTACTCTGTCTTTACTTTTTTCTTGCAGCATTTTAAAAGCACAAACTCTTTTTACTGCTCCCACTAACACAACTGTGGTAGGTAGTGCATTGGCTGGATATAGTGCAGCCCAAATAGCACCAAACTCAAATTCAGGAGCTGTTTCATATACCCATACGTGGCAGGGTACAACTAATCGTCGGTTATCCAATTTTACAGTTGGCACAGCACTTTATAAATTAAATGCTGCACAAGCACCCAATCAAGCAATTTTTCGTAAAAACGATGCTAGTGGAAATAATACCACTCACAACAGCGGAGCTTTACTGGCAGGGCAACAAGCTACTTCTTGGAAAGATAGGCAGCTATTTTTTGCAGAAGGCACAGTAAATACTCCTTCACAAACTACAACTATAGTAAATAGCTATCCTGGCACATACAATAGTGCCACAAATTTAGAGCAAAACGAGGCTTTCAAACAAGGGTACTGGAATTTTGGATCTGATAATACCTTTTGCAATTTAGAATTAAATGCCGCTGGTGCTGGTGCTGGTAATGTTACAGCCTCCAATAATGAACGTATCGATCTGCTATGGAATAGTGGAATTCCTGTTACAGCCTTAAACCTTACAAAAGCTGGCATTGTACTCTCCTTTAGAGGGCCAGCATTTGACGATCCAATAAAATTTGCTGCCATAAAAGCGTTAACTGGTGGTAGTAATATTGGTGGAGGTACAAATTATATTTATGATGATTTATTTTCGTTTAATAATAGTTGGACAACAAAATCAGTAAACGGAGGAGCATCATCAGCTTCCGCCTCCCCTACCGTTATTGGTAATATTGCCACTGTAGTATTTAGAAGAAATGATACCGATGGTAGTTTAAATGATCAACTTACAGCAACAACTAATCCAACTATTTCCAATGTATTAGCTGCTCAAAATATAAATGCTGTTTTTTTAACCTTTGCTGATTTAGGCTTAACTGTAGGAGAAACCTTTTATGGTTATTCTGTAATGCCTACGGATGCTGTGCCAGGAGCTGCTCCAACAAGCAATCAAATAAATAGTTATTTGAACAATACATTTTTCCCAAATAATACTAATGCCACAGATGGTGGTGCAGATATGAGTGCTTTAAATGGGTTTTTTGAAGCAAGTTATAATCTTTCTGGAAATGTTTTTAACGATGTAAATGCACTTATCAATAGTACAGTAGATGGTACCGTAATTAACGGAACAAATACTGGTGCAGGAATTTTAACTGGTGAGGTTTTATATGCTCATTTGGTAGATGCTAATAATGTTGTAATAGCCACAGCACCAATATCTGCAACGGGTGCCTATAATTTTGCTAACGTTACTATTGGAACATATACAGTAGTTATTAATACTTCTTCAACTCCTAATATAGTAGCCTCACCTCCTACAGGTTGGAATTTTACTGGAGAAAATATAGGAACTAGTGCTGGTAATGATGGAACTGTAAATGGTAGTTTATCTGTAACGCTTTCTATTGCAGATATTACTAATGCAAATTTTGGTATACAACGTCCTCCACAAAGTGCCTTTAACTTGCAACCAATTACAGGCAATCCAGGAGGTTTTAACAGTGCAACTGTTCCTGCAAGTGCTTTTCAAATAAATAATGTAGGTGCTACGCCTAATACCCAAGATTTTGATGGTGGTGTGGTTGAAAATATACGAATCACTGCCTTTCCAGCTAATGCAAATAGCATAACGATAAATGGTACTGTTTATATTAATGGGGGAACATGCCCACCTGCAACTAGTTGTACAGCTTGGCCCGGAGCTGGTGTAACTATTCCATATACTAACGGAACTGGCCCAAGCCAAGTAATTTCTGTTGATCCAATTGAAGGTAATTTAGATGTTATAATTCCTTTTGCAGCTATAGATAATGCTGGTACGGAAGATATTACACCGGGCAGTGTAACCATACCTTTTAAAACGATTAGCCTATCTGGTACAGTATTTAACGATTTAAATGGCAATGCAACAACAGTAGGCACTCCAGAAGGTGGAGAGGCTGTAATTAATGGCACTAACAGTGGTGCAGGTATTTTAACAGGGGCAACACTTTATGCAAATTTGATAGATGCTGCTGGTAAAGTTATTGCGACTGTGCCTATAGAAAGCAATGGCACTTACAATTTCCCTAATGTGCCACAAAGTACAACAGGGCTTACAGTTCAACTAAGCACAAACCAAGGGACAATAGGTATCGCAAAACCAGCTACCAGTTTGCCATCAGGTTGGATAACTACTGGCGAAAATGCTAACGGAAATCAATCGGGTACTGCAGATGGTGCTAACGGAGAAATTCCTGTTGTAACTAGCACCACTAACGTAATCACCCAAAATTTTGGTATAAACCAAGTGCCTGAAAGTGCGGTAAATGCTCAGGTTGTTGGTACAAATCCAGGCGGTACTGTGAATACAACTGTAAATCCACTTTGGTTTGTAACTAGTAATGTTGGTAGCAATCCTAATACACAAGACTATAATGGTGGTACTGTAAACAATATTCGTTTAACCGCATTTCCATCCAATGCTACAAGCATAACGGTTAATGGCACTACCTATTTATCAACCGATCCTATTTGGCCTGCCAATGGTGGTGCTGGTATTACAATTCCTTACACTCCGGGAAGTGGTCCAACTCAAACTATTTCTGTTGACCCTATTGATGGTACAGTTTCAGTAGTAATTCCATTTGTAGCAATTGACAATGCAGGAAAAGAAGACCCAACATCAGGTAGTGTAACACTAACATACACTTCTGTTTTACCAATACGTTTAACAAGTTTTGTAGCAAATCCAAAAGCTAACACTGTTGAATTAGTTTGGGTTGTAAGTACAGAAACCAATGTAGCCAACTACGAAATAGAGTATAGTACTACAAGGGCAAACTTTACAAGTATTGGTGGCAAAGTAGCAACAGATAGTAGAATATATAATCTTGTACATACTTCGCCTAAGCAAGGCTTAAATTACTATCGTTTAAAAATTATAGACAAGGATGGTAAAATAAGTTATAGCGAAGTACGTACGGTTAATTTTGGTGCAACAAGTAGCAATGTTAGGTTGTATCCAATACCAGCTAAAGATGCTATAAACATTACCGTTACTGGTTCAATGATAAACCAACCAGCAACTATAAGTATTTTATCAGTTGATGGAAGATTAATGTATCAACAATCAACCAACACATTAAGCCAAACCGAAACGATAAATGTAAGTAAATTAGCTAATGGTAAATATATTTTACGGATTGTAACTAATAATAAAGTTGTTAATACCCAGATAGAGGTATTACGATAAATAGCTAATAAATTTTTTCAAAAAACCTCGAAAAAATCGAGGTTTTTTTATGCTTTCTAAAGAAAAGATTTAACAAATTGTATTTAACCAATATAAAAAACTACTTTTATACAGTATAAATACTAATATATCGTCGTTATTATACTATTTTGCTAAGTATTTACGTTTATACAATGAATTTTTGTTAAATATCTAAATATCCATTTAAAAAGCAAACAAAATGAAATCCAACAATTCCATAGCTACCAAGCTATTAGTAATGTGCATTTGCACATTTTTCTCTTT